>JBLIKS010000068.1:0-10998 GCA_047635555.1 Candidatus Azotimanducaceae bacterium | reverse complement strand
AAACATCGCCATGTTTGCAATCATCGAGATACCGGTCGCAACAGCTGCTGCGATCGAGCCGATCAGAATGTCACGGTGCCGGACGTGGGCGACTTCGTGTGCCACCACGCCACGCACTTCGTCACGATCGAGCACAGCGAGTAGCCCCTCGGTGACACAGACCACGGCAGTGCGCTCGTTACGTCCGGTCGCAAACGCGTTCGGTTGCGCATCGGGCGACAGGAACAGCCGCGGCGTCCGTATCCCGGCACGTTCGGCGAGCACCGCCAGGTCAGACTGCAACCAATCCAACTGGCCGGGCCGGACCTCTTCGGCGCGAGCCGAACGAACCGCGAGACGATCAGAAAACCAGTACGAACTGCCAACGAGGCCGAAACCAAACACGGCACCAATCACGATGCCGGTCGGGCCGCCCAGCAGCGCGCCGACCATGATGAACGAACCGGCGAGGCCGGCGAGCAGGGTGAAGGTCTTCAGGGTGTTCTTGAACACGAGGTTGTCCTTTCAGCGCACGACAAATTGACGATGCTGAAAGTCTCCCCGCCCGATTTCTCGGACTGGCCACGCCGGCCCCGTTGTGGGACGTCTTGACGACTGGCCTCGAGGGGTACTCCCCTTCAGTAACGAGAATGATACAGGTTGCCAATCACATACCATCGAAAGGGCGAAATAAGTTGCACCTATTCAGGTGGTGTAAAGGTCAGGTGGTGTAAAAGTCAGGTGGTGGTTTAGGTCAGGTGGTGGTTTAGGTCAGGTGGTGTAGTCAGCGTTGAAGCGGACGTAGGTGTCGGAGAGGTCGCAGCCCCACACCGTTGACTCGCTCTCGCCGAGCCCGAGGCTGACGTGGATCAGTACGTCGGTGCCCGACATGTAGCCCGACAGCGCAGCGAGGGCGGCGTCATCGAGCAGGCGGGGGTACACCTCGTGGGTGCCGAAACGGATCGTGACTGCGGTCTGATCGATCGACTGGTCGTCGGTATGGTCGCTGCACTTACCGATTGCCATTGCGACGCGGCCCCAGTTTGGATCGCCGCCGTGGATAGCTGTTTTGACCAGGGGCGAGTTGACAATCGCCTTCGCGACGCGCTTGGCCTGGGCCGGGTTGGTTGCCCCGTCGACGTGTACTTCGATCAACGAGTTCGCGCCTTCGCCATCACGGGCGATCTGCTTGGTGAGGTCGATAGCCACTGCGTAGAGCGCAGCTTCGAACTGCGCGGCATCGACGGGTCCGGCGGCGCCGGAGGCCATCACGATCGAAGAGTCGCTGGTCGAGGTGTCGGTATCGATGCTGACGCAGTTGAAGGTTCGGTCAACGACGCGTCGGAACGTGGCGTCGAGTTCGTCAGCATCGATGGCGGCGTCGGTGAAGAGCAGTGAGATGTGCGTGGCCATGTTCGGCTCGATCATGCCGACGCCCTTGGCCATGCCAACGATTCGTGCGCCGCCGGGCAGTGTGGCCTCGGCCAGTTTGACGACCGTGTCGGTGGTCATCATCGCGCGTGCGGGACCGTTGGCATCGCGGCGGGGGAGCGTCTGGGGAATGGCTTGCAAGCCGGCGCGGACGCGATCCATTGGATAGCGGCGGCCGATCACGCCGGTCGAGGTGACGACGATGTCGGTGGGGTCACAGCCGAGCCTGGCGGCGACTGTCGTCGCGACTTCGCTGGCATCGGCGATGCCGTCGGGCCCTGTGGCGACGTTGGCGTTCTTGGAGATCACCACGACGGCTCGCGCTCGGCGGTTCCCAACGTGCTGGCGGCTCAACGTGACGCTCGGCCCCGCGAATCGGCTGGTCGTGAACACAGCAGCGGTGGGAACCGCAGCGTCGGCTGCGATGACAACGAGGTCATCGGTGTCGTCTTTGATGCCGATATTCGCAACGTGCGCGGAGAACCCGCTCGGGAGTTCAATCATGTTCGACAGACTATGACCTGGTTCGACCTGGTTCGACCTGGTTCGACCGGGCGATTGCGACAGATTGCGCTGGTCGGTGGTCAGGCGCTGGCGTTGGCGTCGGCGGCGAGCCCAGCTGCGACGGCGTCGAAAATCGACTGCAGCGCAGCGACTTGGCTCTCGTCGAGGTGGTCGAAGATTCGGCGGCGAACACTTTCGACATGGTGCGGCGCAGTTCGCTCGAGGAGTGCGCGGCCGGTGCCGGTGAGAACACCCATCATCACCCGGCGGTCAGCAGCTGACCCTTCACGCTTGACAAAACCACCGGCAACCAGGCCATCGAGCCGTCGGGTCAGGCCGCTTGGTGAGAGTTGGAGCACATCGGCGAGGTCGCACATCCGCATCGCGCTGTCGTGCGCTTCGGACAGGTACACGAGCACCTGATAGTCGCCAAGGGTGAGGCCGTGCTCGCCGAGGTCACGCTCGATGGCGTTGACCAGATCGGACTGGACCTCGATATATGAGCGCCATGCACCAGCTTCGGCGGGGTTCAACCAGCTGACATCCGTCGTCGTGTCCACGCTGGTCATCTTAGTTCTGAATGGTCACAGTCGGCATCACGGTTGGCATCACGGTCAGCTGAGCTGCTGGGCTACAGCGTCGGCGCAGCGCCTGCCGGAGTACAGCGCACCCTGGCTCGAGGCCGTATCACGATGGTCGCCGCACACGAACCGGCCGTCGGCGAGATCGACTGCCTGCTTCGGGCTGAACGGCGTCTGCTGGCCGGGCTGGCCATGAGCGATCCGGTACGTGGCGAGATGATCCCACGTGTCGACAGCGTCACCCCACCAGCCACGCAACTGACGTCGGGCGGCGTCGGCAAGATCGCCTTCAGGAAATGCGCCGGGAATTGCAGCGGCGATGAGGTGCCGGCCTGGCGGCGCATACGTGGGTGCGACGTTGCTCATCACCGCGACGTTGAGGACTGGGCCAACCCCGGTGCCGTCGAGGACGACCAGCTTCTTATTGGTCGGCGGAGTATCGGCTGCGAAGTAGACGCAACCAACAGACTTCGAGGCCACCGTCGCCAGACCGAGTAGTTGTGCCGCGGCCGGGCCCTCGACTGCGACGACGACGGCATCGTGCATCTGCGTGCTGCCGTCGATCGTGATGCTTGTCGCTGTGGTGGCAGACACCCGCTGCTCAAGGTGAATCGACCCATCGGGGAGCTGTGCTGCCAGTTGGTCGGGAATGGCCTGCATGCCGGCCGCCGGGACCGCAGAGTCGCCGTCGGCGAGCATGCGGAAGATGATGTCGAACATGCGACGGCTGTCGTTCAGGTCCGGATCGAGCTGGATGCCGCCAACCAAAGGCCGGAAGAACCGCTCGATGATCTTGTCACTGAAACCGGCCTCGCGGAGTGCATCACCGGTGCTGATGTCGTCGCCACGGAGCAACTGTGCCGGGTGGACGCTGCGGACTCGGCGACGCAGCAGTCCGATCCGGGCCTTGTCAAACAACGAACCAATCGGTGCGGTGACCGTACCCAACACGGAGGTGGGCATTCGGAACGGGTCGGACACGACCGACCCCTTGCCGTGACGCCAGACCAATGCACCCGGGTCGAACGCCTGCAGATCGAGGGCGTCCATATCGAGCTGCCGTTGCATCTCGGGATAGGCGGTCAGGGTGACCTGGAATCCACGGTCGAGGATGAAGCCGTCGACGAGGTCGGTCCGGACACGTCCACCAACGCCATCACTGGCCTCATAGACGTCGACCTCGATGCCCGCTTTGTGGAGCGCTGTCGCGCATGCCAAGCCAGCGAGGCCGGCGCCGACAACCGCGACGGTCACTTACCCAAGATGGCGCGCAGCGCAGGTTCGAGTTCGGCGTGACGGAACGTAAACGTGTCGTCGCCGAGCAGCACGGTCGGGTTGACTCGCTGCCCGGTGAACAGCAGGTTCTCGGCAAGCTCGCCACCAAGGATCAGCTTTGGGCCGAACTTCGGGATCGGGAGGAATGTCGGCCGATTGAGCACCTTACCGAGCGTGTTGGCGAAGGTCTTCTGGGTTACCGGGTTGGGTGCTGTCAGGTTGACAGGCCCCTCGATGTCGGCCGTGAGGAGGTGGGCGATTGCTGCAACCTCATCGTCGATCGAGATCCAGCTTTGCCACTGGGCGCCCGAGCCCATGGTGCCGCCCGCACCGATCTTGAAGAGGGGGAGTTGCTTCTTGAGCGCGCCACCGTCGGCGGAGAGCACGATGCCCGTCCGGAGAAGGGTGACTCGGACACCGGCGGCTGCTGCAGGAGCGGCAGCCTCTTCCCAGTCGATGCAGAGCTGTGCGAGGAAACCGGTGCCGGGCGTCGACGATTCGTCGAGCTGTTCGTCGCCACGGGCGCCGTAGTAGCCAATTGCCGAGCCGGACAGCAGCACCTTCGGGCCGTCGGAACATGCTGCGATGGCAGTTGCCAGCAGTGCCGTTCCGTCGAGGCGGCTGTCGATGAGCACCTTTTTGTAGTCGTCGGACCACCGCTTATCGCCGATTCCGGCGCCTGCGAGGTGGACGACTGCGTCGATCCCTTCAAGGTCGCCTGGGTTGAGCGTCCCGTCGCTCGGCGACCAGGTGATTTCGCCTGGTTTGGCGGCCCGCCGGACCACGGGCACAGATGTGTGGCCGAGCGAATCGAAGTGACTGATCAGGGCCGAACCGACGAGACCTGAGGAACCGGTGATGGCAACGCGCATAACGTAAAGTTTACGGCTGGCCAACGCGGGCCGCGCCACCGTGCCCTCATTACCCGGTTGCTACCCGGCTATCGCACGGCAAATCTCCACCACCCGTTGGCTCCGAGGGTCAGGCTTGCAGAAAGAGAAAACAGTCAGGCTTCGGAGATGATCTGATCGAGCAGGTCGTCGCTCACGGCGCCGGCGATCGACTCGATTGAGCCGTCGGCTTTGACAATTGATATCGCCGGCTGGAACGCAACGCCGAATCGGTCGAACACGATGCCCGCGTTGTCGCTGATCTGCGGGAACGTCAGGCTGTGCTTGTCGATGAATCCCTGGAAATCGTCGTCATCGCCGGTCCATGCAACACCGACGAAGTTGACTTCGCCAGCGAATTTCTTTGCTGCTGCCTCGACCGAGGGAGCTTCACGATTGCAGCTGCTTCAAGTGGGCGCCCAGAACCAGAACAGCGTCGGCTTGCCAGCCAAGGTGGCAGCATCAATCTCACCGCCGCCGACCAGCGGAGCGGTGAACTGCAGTGACGCCGGAGCGGTCACGACATCGCCAGCAACATCATCTGCGGGGGCCGTGTCGGACGCCGCGGGCTCGGTTGGCGGTATTTCAGTGACGGGAACGTCGGTTGCGGGCTCAGCCTTGGCTGTGGTGCCGTCATCAATTGACCCGCCGCTACATGCAGCGATCAGCAGGCTGCCTACTGCCAGCGCTGCAAGAAATCGAGGCCCTCTCATTCGGAGCACAGTAATAGTGATCCCCTTGAGGTCGCCTGACCAGGGGCTGAGTTTCTCGGAGGTTTCGTTGTCAAGTGGCACTTCCAGACAGCAGCGAGCGCTCGTAGCCTGGGCTTCGATGAAGACGCGCACACTGCTCCTGCTCTCGGTGGGTACCGCACTGATGATTTTGCTCGCCGGTGGCGCGCTGCTGTTTCAGCTCTCCAGCCAGGAGTCGACGACGGAAGCAACGAGCCTGGGGTTGGCCACCACGATCGGTGATGTCGACGTCACCGTCGTCTCTGCTGTCGTTGCTGGCGAGCGGCTCGTGGTATCGGTCGAGATCGGCGGAGTCGACGACAACGATGGCATCGACAGTTTTCGATTGGTCACGGGTGATCAACGGCTCGATCCAATCGCAGCACAGGCCGACGGCCGGTGCGACTCAATCAGCGTTGCCGCCCAGGCGTGCACAATCGAGTTCGACATCAGCGCCAGCGAGGGGACGAGCCGCGTCCTTGTGCTGCGGCGCGGCGAAGAACAAGCCACCTGGCGTCTGGGCTGAGCGGCGGGCCTGAGCGTCGTACTTCGGAACGTATTTCGGAACGATTTGGTGAACCTGTTGCTCTGACCACCGGCTTTACCGGACAGAACGCTGCGAGAGCGCTACCGTGAACGTTGTGAGCGATAAATTTGACGTCGTAGTAATCGGTGGCGGTCCGGGTGGCTACTCGGCTGCCCTCTACGGAGCATCGGCGGGGCTGAATGTTGCCCTCGTCGAGATGGATGCCCTTGGTGGTACCTGCCTGAACCGAGGCTGCATTCCGGCCAAGGCGTTCCTCGAGACCGCTGCAGTCAAGCGTCATGTCGACCATGCAGCCGAGTTCGGGATCAACCCACCCGGCCATGAAGAAGGTAAGAAGTCCACCGTCGACTTCGCCCGGACCCAGGCGCGCAAGCAGGGCATCGTCGACGGCCTCGTCGGCGGCATCGCAGCGATGTGCAAGGGTCGCAATGTCGAAGTCTTCAACGGCACCGGTTCCCTCGGCCCCGGCCGCACAGTCGGCGTTGCAATGAACGACGGCTCGAAGGCAATCATCACCGGCGATTCCGTGATCCTCGCCACGGGCTCGGTGCCGCGCACTATTCCGGGCTTCGATCGCGGTGGCCCGATCATGACCAGCGACGAGGTACTCAATCTCGATTATGTGCCCAGCCGGGTCGCAGTGATCGGTGGCGGCGCCATTGGTTGTGAGTTCGCTTCGACGTTCGCTGACCTCGGCTCCGAGGTCACCATTCTCGAAGGCGCACCGAAGATCCTGCCGGGCCTCGATAAAGACGTTGCCAAGGTCGTCGAGCGGTCGTTCAAGAAAAAGAAGATCGCACTGAAGACAGGCATCAAGGTCACCGGCCATCAGCCGAACGATTCTGGTGGCACCACCGTCACCTTTGGTGAGAGCGACTCGGTCGAGGTTGATGTTGTCGTGGTGTCGGTCGGTCGTCGGCCGCTCGCTGACCATCTCGGCCTTGACGGCACCGCAGTCGTCGTCGACGAGCGTGGCTACGTGCAGGTCAACGAGTACTGCGAAACCGGCGAACCGGGCGTGTACGCAATTGGCGACCTGATCAACACGCCGCAGCTCGCGCACGTTGGCTACGCCGAAGCGATTCTCACCATTAAGCACCTCCTCGGTGAGAGCCCCATGCCGATCCGCTACGACCGGGTTCCGTGGGCGATCTACTGCCACCCAGAAGTCGCATGGGCCGGCCCCGACGAGCAGCAGGCCAAAGATGCCGGCTACGACGTGGTCGTTGGCAAGCACCCCTTCAAGTTCAACAGCCGGGCGCAAATCCTCGGCGAGACCGAAGGCATCGTCAAGGTCATTGCCAAGAAAAACGCCGACGGCACAGCGGGCCAAGTGCTCGGGGTGCACATGGTCGGGCCGTGGGCCACCGAGCAACTGTCAGGTGGCTACCTCGCAGTGAACTGGGAAGCAACGGTCGACGAGATCGCCGAGTTCATCCAGCCGCACCCCAGCCTCTCCGAACTGTTCGGCGAAACAGTGCTCTCGCTCACTGGCCGCAGTTTCAGCGGCTGACCCCCGCCTCTTCAGTCACTTGCATTTCACTCGCAACACACTCGCATTCCAATAAGGACTCACCATGGCAGACGTCATTCTTCCCCAGCTCGGCGAAACGGTTACCGAGGGCACCATCACTCAGTGGTTTAAGAAGGTCGGTGACGAAGTCGCTGAAGACGAGCCGTTGTTCGAAGTGTCGACCGACAAGGTTGACACCGAGGTGCCGTCGCCGGTCTCCGGCACGCTCATGGAAATCCGCGTCGAGGAGGGTGAGACTGTCGACGTCGGCACCGTGATCGCCGTCGTCGGCGACGGTGGCGATGCAGCTCCGGCTGCACCCGCCGCCGAGCCGGCCGCAGCTCCCGCACCCGAGCCGGCTCCCGCAGCTCCCGCACCCGCAGCAGCCCCGGCCCCCGAGCCAGCACCTGCTCCAGCGCCGATGGCAGCACCCGCTCCAGCGCCGATGGCAGCACCCGCTGAGTCAACGACGGCAAAAGCTGGCGACAATCGCCTGCTCTCGCCGGTCGTGCGCCGTCTGGTGAACGAGAACAGTCTGAATCCCGATTCGATTCCCGGCACCGGCCCTGGCGGCCGGATCACCCGCGACGACGTGCTCGATCACATCGATGCCGGCGGCGGCAAGGCCGCTGCACCAGCTCCGGCCGCTGCTCCAGCACCAGCACCAGCACCAGCACCAGCCCCGGCACCAGCACCAGCTCCGGCACCAGCTCCGGCCGCTGCGCCAATGTCAGTTCCCACAGCCGATGTAGGCGCCCGCGACACATCGATCCCGCTCTCCAAGATCCGTCAGCTCACTGGCGATCACATGATTATGAGCAAAGCGGTCAGCCCGCACGCCTTCAGCGTCGTCGAAGTCGACTTCGCCAACGTCGACATCACCCGCAATGCGGTCAAGGCCAGCTGGAAAGCACAGCACGGCTTCAGCCTCACGTACCTCCCGTTCATCTCACGCGCAGTCATCGACGGCCTGCGTGAGTTCCCGCACCTCAACGCAAGCGTCGGCGACAACGAGTTGATCATCCACAACTACATCGATCTCGGTATCGCGGTCGACCTGGATTACGAGGGTCTGCTCGCACCGGTGCTCCGTGACGCCGAGACCAAGCGCCTCGGCGCAATCGCCACCGAAATCTATGATCTCGCCAACCGGGCCCGCGAACGCAAGCTCAGCCCTGACGAAATCTCTGGCGGCACCTTCACGCTGTCGAACAACGGCTCGGCCGGTTCAGTGCTCACCATGCCAATTATCAACCAGCCGCAGGTTGGCATCATCTCGACGGATGCAATCGTCCGCAAGCCGGTCGTCACCAAGGGTGCCGACGGCGGCGAGGCAATTGCCATCCACCCGGTCGGCAATCTGGCAATGAGCTGGGATCACCGTGCATTCGACGGTGCTTACGCTGCGGGCTTCTTGAAGCGGGTCAAGGAGATCCTCGAGACCAAGGACTGGTCGACCGAATTGTGAGAGACGACCGTTTCAGTTGGGGTCAGACCCCAACTGAAACTACTCCGCTGCGAGTCCGATGGTTGGGGAGCGTGCCTTACCGCGAAGCACTCGCGGTCCAGACGTCGCTGTTCGAACACGGCACAGATCAACATTTGCTGCTCTTGGAGCATCCGCACGTCTTTACCTACGGGCGAACAACCGACCTCACGACCAACCTGAAGTGTGAGCCCGCTGCTGTCGGTGCCGAGCTGATTGCCGCCAAACGCGGTGGTGACATCACGTATCACGGCCCCGGCCAACTCGTTGGTTACCCGATCCTGAACGTCGATAACTCGCTTGGGGCAACCGGTCATGTGTGTGGTGTCGAAGGCCTGATTATCGACGTGCTGGCCGAACTCGGCGTGGCGAACGCGAGTCGGCTCGATGGCTACGCGGGCGTATGGCTCGACGCAGGTACGACGCGCGAACGCAAGATCTGTGCGATCGGCGTGCGGTTGAAGAAAGGGCGGACCATGCACGGTTTTGCCCTCAACGTCACGACCGACCTGACCTACATGCGCGAGCACATTGTGCCGTGCGGAATCGGCGACAAGCCGGTCACCTCGCTGGCCGAAGAGGGCGTCGAGGTATCGATGGCCGACGTCGTTGACATTGTTGCCCGCTTGGCTGGTGATCGCTGGGCTGCTGCTGATGCCGCTCCTGGTGTTGAGGGTCGCGGTGTTGAGGGTCGCGGGGTAGTCGAACGTCAAGACGTTGCGTGGAAGCACTCTGCTGATGGGCGTGACCTCACTGCGTTCTCGCGTGGTGAGGGCCCTGGCGACCAGGTGAAACTCGTGTCAGCACGCGCCACCGGTCGCCTCGAAGCTGCCGGTGTCGATGTTGCCGCAGGGCTGTCGATCGAGACGCGTAAGCCCGACTGGTTGCGCCCGAAGGTCAATCTCGGCCCCGAAGTGCTGGAACTGAAAAAGACGATTCGTTCGCTCGACCTTGTCACGGTGTGCGAAGACGCCGGCTGCCCGAACCTGTCTGACTGCTGGTCCGATGGCACGGCAACCTTCATGGTGCTGGGGGAGCGGTGTACCCGTGCCTGCGGCTTCTGTCTGGTCGATACGCGTCAGCCACTGCTGCCTGCTGACGATGAGCCTGCGCGTGTTGCTGAGGCAATCGACCGGATGGCGCTCGATCATGCGGTACTCACAATGGTTGCCCGCGATGATCTTGCCGACGGCGGCATGGCCCACGTCGCGGCGTGCGTCGAAGCAATTCGGCTCCGCCGCCCGTCAGCGAACATCGAGACGTTGATCTCTGACGCAAAGGGTGATGAAGTGTCGCTTGAGGTGCTGTTTGCGTCGCGCCCCGACGTGATGAACCACAACGTCGAAACTGTCGCCCGTCTACAGCGCGCTGTTCGACCGTCAGCCAGCTATGCACGTTCGCTCAGTGTCCTGGCTCGAGCCAAGAAGGCCGGCTTGATCACCAAGACCGGGTTCATGGCAGGCCTCGGTGAGACCGATGATGAGATCGTTGGCTTGCTTGCTGACATCGCCAACCTGGGCGTCGACATCGTCACCATTGGTCAGTATCTCCGGCCAACGTCGAACCACCTACCGATCGCCCGCTACGCCGACCCGGCCGAGTTCGATCGCTGGAAGCAGATCGGTGAGTCGTTCGGTATTGGCCACGTCGAAGCCAGCCCGTTGACCCGCAGCAGCTACCACGCCAAGCAGGCGTCCGACGCCGTCGCTGTCCCGGTTGCTGTCCCGGTGTCAATTTCGCTCTGACCGAGTCGTAGCGAACGACCAACCGGCTGTCGGCCGGTGATGGGACGTGCCGCGAGGGGCGTGCTGCACCAGATTTCCAGCTTTTTCTTCGAGATTTCTGTGGCAGCAGGTGCACCACAGGCCCACCTGGATGCGGTTCTGTGCAGCGCACGGCGTGTCGTGTGGGCGGGTCGCGAGTCCGGTCGAAGCGACGGTGTAACGCCTGGTCTGCGATGCCGTGTGACCTGCTGACGTCGACCGCTGGGTCATTCTTTTGCAGGCATCGGGGCCGAAGATGTGTTCGTTCCTTCGCGGTATAATCAGTCACATGTTCGTA
>JBLIKS010000067.1:0-11222 GCA_047635555.1 Candidatus Azotimanducaceae bacterium | reverse complement strand
ACCTGAGCAACAGTGGCTATTCGGGAGTTGAGTCCTCGACGGCTTCGACACGCTCTGCTGCTGCGTTGTCCAGGTCGCGCTGGAATGACGGAGCGGCCATGCCGATCACGATGCCCTCGACGGGGAGCGCATCGTTACGGCAGAGGAACGCCATCTGTTCATCGATGATGCGGATCAACGGAATGAAGAGGTCGTTGTCGACGGCGGTGTTGACGTCTGGGCCGGCTTCGGTACTCCGTGCTTTCCAGCCCTGGCGCGCCCGGTCGTCGATTGTTGAGTAGGTCACGCCGTCGATGCCGATCTGGCGACCGAGGTACTCAGACGGAACACCGGTTTCGCCTGAGCGACGCTTGCCTGGCGACAGTTGGAACACCTCGCGGCGGCCGAACTCCCGGGCGAACCGGGCAGTGGCCAGCGCGTTGACCTCATCGTTTGACGTGAACGCCATCAGGCGGCCGATCCCCCGAAGGTCGAGGTTATGCGCGGCATCTTCGGCGAGGATATTCAACCGACGTGCGGCCAGCCCGCTCGAGATCGACCGGGTGACGTTGTACGGGTCGGTGTCGACGAGGAGTGACTTGATGCCGTGTTCTTTCAGCTGGAGGGCGATGCCGCGCGACGTGGCGTGAGCGCCGGCGATCAGGACGCCGGTGGCTTGGGCCTCGGCGAGCCCGAGAAAGCGCGCGGCTGGGCCGGCGAAGAAGCCGTAGACGACGATCGTTCCGATGATGACGAGGAACACGATCGGCACGATCTTGTCGGCGTCGGCGACGCCCTCTGCTTCCATGCGGATTGCGAAGATTGCCGATACTGCGGCGGCCACGATACCGCGCGGCGCCATGGCCATAAGGAACACTCGCTCGCGCCACGTGAGCGGTGTGCGGACTGTGGACACCAGGACCGTGAGAGGGCGAGCAATCAGCACCATGACGGCGAGGAAGCCGAGTGCGGGCAGCAACACGTCACGGAGCGCGTCGGCCTCGATGCGTGCCGCCAAGAGGATGAACAGCGCAGAGATGAGCAGCGTTCGGAGGCTTTCACTGAATTCGAGGACGTGTCGCACAGTCGATGTGTCGCGTCTCGCGAGGTACATGCCGAGCACGGTGACCGTCAGCAGCCCCGATTCTTCCTGGACCTCGTTTGCTGCGACGAACGTGGCCACGACGAAGGCGAAGGTGACCGGCACGATCAGTTGGTCGGGGATGAGGAATCGGCGGAGGGCTTCGTCGAGGACGAATGCGGCGAGGAGGCCAATTCCGGCGCCTGCAACGATCGTGAGCGCCAAAATGCCCGCGACCTTAAGGATTGCCTCGTTGGCGCCGTCGAGCAGCACAATTTCGAACGCCAGCAGTGCCGCGGTGGCGCCGATCGGGTCGATCAACACGCCCTCGGCGCGCAGGATCGGACCAGTGGTGCCGGCCGGGCGAACGAAGCGCAGGAGCGGGCCAACCACGGTCGGGCCGGTGACGACAAGTACCGCACCGAGCACGATTGCCGCCTGGTTCGAGATGCCGAAGATTTCGCGAGACGCGTACCAGCCGATCAGGAAGCTGATCACGGCGCCGACGGTGATCAATCGGCGCACGACGATGCCGGTGTTACGCAGCTCGCGTGGCGGAAGGTCGAGGCCGCCCTCGAAGAGAATCAAGGCAACCGAGAGAGATACCAGTGGGAAGAGATTGCCGCCGAGCAATGCATCTGGGTCGATGACGCCAGTCACTGGACCAAGCAGGAGGCCCGCAATGAGCAGAGCAATGATCGACGGAATCTGAGTGCGCCAGGCGATCCACTGAGCTGCCATGCCGGTGCCGACGATGACCGCGAGCGTCGGCCCGATCGTCGATTCACCTGCCGCAAACAGGCCGGAGGTGGCAAGTGCAGCGATCATCGGTGCGGGCCGCCGCGTGTGAGAGCCAACATCTGGCGAAATAGTAGCGGCGATCTTTCCGACGTGTTGGCATCTGGCGGGTGAAGGCGGCGCTGAACGAGAGTGCAAAGAGGGTGGTGAACAGAGCGCTCCGGTGGGCGTTAGGTTCGCGATGTGACGGCACGAATCGAACGAATCACTTTTCCCGGCAGTCAAGACGCCGAGCTCGCGGCCCGACTCGACTTGCCAGCTGGGCCACCTCGTGCTTTTGCCCTCTTCGCCCACTGCTTCACCTGCGGTAAGGACATCAAAGCGGCATCGCGGATCGCCACCGCACTGACCGACGCCGGGTTTGGGGTGCTCCGGTTTGACTTCACGGGGCTCGGAAATAGTGAGGGGGAGTTCGCCAATACGAACTTCACGTCGAATACCGATGACGTGCTGGCAGCGGTCGACTGGCTGCGTGCCGAGCACCGGGCGCCGCAACTCTTGATTGGGCATTCACTCGGCGGAGCCGCCGTGCTCGCCATCGCAGGTGAAATCCCTGAGGTCCGGGCCGTCGCGACCATCGGGGCCCCGTCCGATGCAGCTCATGTCACGAGCATTTTCCAGTCGTCTGTTGAAGAGATCGAGGCGTCGGGCCAGGCCGAAGTGCAACTCGCAGGCCGGCCGTTCACCATCCGCAAGCAGTTCCTCGACGATCTGCAGAATCACGTCGTTGTCGAGCGTGTCGCTACTTCCAAGAAGGCGCTCCTCGTGCTGCATTCGCCGGTCGACAACACGGTCGGGATCGACAATGCGGGTGAGATCTTCGGCGCAGCCAAGCACCCGAAGAGCTACGTCTCACTCGACGGTGCCGACCACCTGCTGACGAAAGCGGGCGACGCGGCCTTCGCTGCATCGATGATTGCCGGGTTCGCCAACCGTTATGTCGTTGACCAGAGCGGGGCCCTCGAGGCACCAAAGGCGTCAGCGCCGGTGGTCGTTGCTGAGACGGCGCAAGGTCCGTTCCTCAATCACGTCGTCGTCGGTCAGCATCGCTTGCTTGCCGACGAGCCGACCTCGATTGGTGGCTTCGACGCGGGCCCAGCCCCTTACGACTTTCTCGGCGCAGCCCTTGGTACCTGCACCTCGATGACGCTGCGGATGTATGCCGACCGCAAGAAGCTTCCGCTTGATCGGATCATCGTCGAGGTTTCCCACGGCAAAGTCCATGCCGACGACTGCCTCGAGTGCGCTGAAAATGATGCAGTGTTCTCCGGCATCGCCGAGGGCCGCACCAACATGATTAACCGGTTCGAACGCGTGATCACGCTTGAGGGCGACGATCTCACCGATGCCGATCGGGACAAGCTGCTGGCCATCGCTGACAAGTGTCCTGTCCATCGGACCCTCGAGAACGCCAGCGTCATCGCCACCCGGCTGGCCTGAGCATTGTGAGTCATTCCACCTGTGACGTCGCCATCGTCGGTGCCGGTATCTCGGGCCTCGCGCTTGCCCGGCAGCTCGTTGGCGCCGGCCTCGATGTCATCGTGCTCGAAGCGCGCGATCGAGTCGGCGGGCGACTGCACTCGGTTGACGGCCTTGACCTCGGCGCCACCTGGTTTTGGCCGAGTGAGCAGCGGGTCCAGGCGCTGATCCGAGATCTCGGCGTGCCTATTCATGCACAGCATCTCGATGGCGATGCGGTGTATCACGATCCCAGCGCGATGCAGCGTCTTGACGGGAACCCCATCGACGTCATGTCGGGCCGTTTCGTCGCAGGTGCCGACTCGCTGGCGCTCGCCATTGCCCAGGAACTCCCGGATGGCGTGCTTCGCCTGTCCACCACGGTGACAGCGGTCGCTCACGCCGGCGACGCCGTCACGGTGGCCACCAATGCGGGCGATCTTGTCGCTCACGCCGTGGTCCTGGCGCTCCCACCGGCACTCGCTGTCGCGTCGATCAATTTCACCCCGCCGCTGGCGGAGGCCGTTGCGAGCGCAGCGCGCTCAACGCCGGTCTGGATGGGCGGGATCACCAAAGTGGTCGCCAGCTACCCGGATGCGTTCTGGCGACGTACTGGTCTTTCCGGCTCTGGCATCAGCCACGTTGGACCGATGCGCGAAGTCCACGACATGAGCGGTGTCGACGGTGTGCCGGGCGCGCTCTTCGGCTTCGTGCCAGCTCGTCAGGTCGGCGAGCCAACGGTGTCCGAGGCCGCAATCGTCGAGCAGCTTGTGACGATGTTTGGCCCCGAAGCGGGCCTTGCCGATGCCATTCACATTTGCGACTGGCGAGCCGAACGGTTCACGTCGCCGCCTGGTGTGGAGCAGCTGACCTCCTATGAGATGTTCGGTCACGAGGCGTTCCGAGGTCCGTCGTTCGACGATCGGCTGTACTGGACATCGACCGAAACAGCCAGCACGTCCCCGGGCCACATCGAAGGTGCACTCGAGGCAGCAGAGCGAACCGCCGGCCAAATCAGAAGCCAGCTCACAAGCCACGTCGCAACAAGGACTCCATGACTCGATTCGCCATCTCCGACTTGCTCGCCGAATTCGACCGAGCGAAGGCCTACACCGATGCACTCTGGGGGGATCTCACCAGCGACGAAGTGCACTGGCGGCCCCATGCTGACTTCAGCGCGATCGCCTGGCATCTTGGCCACCAGGCAGCCGTCTCACATTTCATGGTTCGCAACCTGACCGCAGCCGAGCCCTCGCTCGATGTCGAACTGGACCGGTTGATGGACAGCGCGACCCCCGAGCCCGATCGCGGCGACCTGCCTGGCCTCGACCGAATCCGTGCGTATCGCGACACAGCTGCCGAACGGCTCCACTTCCGGATGGGCAACATTGCGTCCGGCGACGTCGGTCCACCGGCCCAACTCGCCGAGATTGCGGTCGGGTTGATCATTGCCGTGACCAACCACGAGTACCAGCACAGCCAGTGGATCGGCGAGGTCCGTTCACGCGATCT
Organism: Candidatus Azotimanducaceae bacterium; assembly: GCA_047635555.1. GTDB lineage: Bacteria > Actinomycetota > Acidimicrobiia > Acidimicrobiales > Ilumatobacteraceae > Ilumatobacter_A. The sequence goes on along the minus strand of JBLIKS010000067.1, from coordinate 6,394 downwards.
TGGTCACGCGCTTCCCGAGCGGCCGACGTCTGGCCTGGTCACCGAAGTCGACGGCTACCTGATGATCACCTGACGGCGAGGTCGAAGTCGGGGCCGAGATCGTGGACATCGTGCGGGTTCTCGCGCAGGCGGACGATCGCCGCGTTCAGTTCGGCTGCCATGAGTAAGGCAATGGCAACGAAACTCAGCCACGTGATCAACCCAAGGACGATTGCAAAGGTGCCGTACGTGTCTCCAGCGTTGGTCGCAATGGTCCGAACCAGCCGCGGTCCGAAGAACTGCAGCACGCTGAAGATGATGCCAGCCATAATCGCTCCGGGCCAGACGTCGCCCCAGGTTGGATCACCTGACGTGAGGAACCGATACATGGTGGCGAGCACCAGCATGTTGAGGAGTGCCGTGCCGAATGCAACGAGGAACTGGCTGATTCCGGGGAGTCCGGCAGCGTTGACGATCGCGGTGATCGCAAGAACACCGACCTGTGCCGTACCGACGATCAGCAGCCCGACGATCGCCCGGCCACGCTGTACCGGCATGCCGGCACGATTGTTGACGGGCACCTCCCACGTGTCGTCGAGCGCTCCCTGGAGCCCGACGAATGACTTGGTCGACGACCAGATTGCTCCGAGCAAGCCGGCAACGATCACCCAGACCGAACCGCTCAGTGCGTCAGGATTCGACTTGAGCTCGGCTCCGACCACGGGGATTTCGTCGGCAGCGCTCTCGATGATTCGGTCGCGAAGGTCAGGGTTGCTGTCGAAGACGATTCCGAGAATCGTCGTTGCCGCGAGCATGAGCGGGAAGATCGAGAGAAAGGTAAAAAACGCCAGGACAGATGCATTCCGGCTAGACAGGTGGAGCCGCCAGCCGTCGAGCATCTCAACGACCGTGTCGACCACGGCCGACTTCTTCCGGATTTTCATTACCGCGTTGCTGGTTTGCCAACCCATTGAGTCAGTCTGCCCCGCCCAGTTGGCCGTCAACCGAATCGTCAACCGAATCGTCAACCGAATCGATTGAGAGATCCCAGTCGATTGGCTCGTGGCCTGCGTCGATCAGCGCCTCGTTGGTGCGGCTGAATGGCTTGCTCCCGAAGAATCCGTTGTGGGCGCTGAGCGGCGATGGGTGCGCTGACTCGATCACGGTGTGTCGTGACCGGTCGATGAATTTCGTTTTACTCCGAGCGCCGTTGCCCCAGAGAACGAAGACCACCGGATCTTGCTTGTTGTTGACCGCCTGGATCACTGCGTCGGTGAACTGTTCCCACCCCTGCTTCTGGTGCGAATTGGCCTGTCCGGCCCGGACAGTGAGCCGCGTGTTGAGCAGCAGGACACCTTGGCGCGCCCAGCCCTCGAGGTTGCCGTGGAACGGGATTGGCAGGTCGAGATCAGCGTGGAGTTCTTTATACATGTTCCGCAACGACGGTGGCGTTTTGATCCCATTCCGCACGGAGAACGCAAGGCCGTTGGCCTGGTCAGGGCCGTGATACGGGTCCTGCCCGAGCACCATCACTTTCGTGTTGGCGTACGACGTGAGGCGCAGCGCGGCGAACACGTCGTCAGGAAGTGGATATATCGAGTATTCCTTGCGCTCAGCGGCGACGAACGCTTGGAGCTCGGCCCAGTAGGGCTTGTCGAATTCAGCGCGCAGCAGCGGGTTCCAATCGGTGGTCATCAACATCTGTGCCTAGCATGGAAGCCATGTTCGAGCACCTCCAGCGAGCGACGCTCGCCACCACGCCGACACCTCTGGAGCAGGGCCCGGTGATCGCAGGGGGAGCGCGGCTGTGGGTCAAACGGGACGATCTGACCGGCCTTGGCGGGGGCGGCAACAAAGCTCGCAAGCTCGAATTCTTGTGCGGTGATGCACTTGCGGTCGGTTCTCGGGCGTTGGTCACGGTCGGTGCAGCACAGTCGAATCACTGCCGGATGACTGCTGCTGCGGGTGCCCGGCTCGGCATGGAAGTTCATCTGGTCCTCTCTGGCGACGAACCGGACGTGGCGACCGGAAACCAGCTGCTGTCGATGTTGTTTGGTGCCCAGCTGCACTTCACCGGTGCGGCCCAGAGCCACTGGGGCGAACTCGAGATCGCACGCGAATTGCTGACCGGCGAGCTGAGTGGCGCTGGCCTGGCGCCCTACTCGATCCCGATCGGCGGCAGTACCGCGGTTGGAGCCCTCGGTTATGCAGCAGCATTTATCGAGTTGCTTGACCAGTTTGACGTAGCGGGTATCGAGCCGTCGACGGTGGTCTTCACGTCGTCGAGCGGTGGCACCCACGCGGGTCTCCTCGCTGGTCGCGCCGCAGCAGCCGCAGCGGGTCGTATCGTGCCGGGCATCGTGGCCATCGGCGTCGCCAAGGGAGTGAACATCGGCTTGCCCAACATTGCTGACCTGGCGAATCAGACGCTCGATCTCATGGCGCTTACCGATGTGCGCATCGACCCCGTCGATGTGGAAGTCGACACGCGCTGGATCGGTGACGACTACGCAGTGCCGACCACAGCTGGCGACAACGCGGTCCGCTGGGCAGCGGCCAACGGTGGTTGGCTGTGTGATCGCACGTACTCGGGCAAGGGCCTATCTGGTGCGCTTGGCCTCGCTGAGGAAGGTCGCTTCGCCGATGACGACATCGTGTTCATTCACACGGGCGGCTGGCCTGCGCTGTTCTCCACCGACGGCGTTCCCGCCTGACGCGGCCTGCTTCAGCGGCGTAGACCCGGCTCTTCGCGTCGGATCAACCGACCGAAGTTTCGCCAGTGCTTGACGAGGATGAGGCCGCACAGGCCTGCCATCGCGCCGAACTCCCAGGCTGGACGGCCGGTGAGCGCGAGGCCGATTGGTACGGAGCCCACGGTCAGGATCGAGCCCAGCGCAGCCTTGCCGGTCATCTTGCTGAGCAACCACCACACGATTGGTGCAGCAATGCCGATGATCGGTTGCAGCACGATTAAGGCGCCTGATCCGCAGGCCACTCCCTTGCCGCCCTTGAAGCCGCGGGTCGCAGGAAACATATGGCCGAGCGCAGCGGCGACCGCGCAGACGTAGCCGAGCGGTCGACCGGTGCCGGCCCAGTCGAAGCCCATCCCTAAACCGAGGCCAGTGGCGAGGCCGGCCTTGAGCGCATCGAGCACGTACACCCATGCACCCTTGCGCCACCCGAGTGCCCGCGTGACGTTCGAAGCGCCCGGGTTGCCCGATCCGACGGTGGAAATGTCGATGCCGTTGGAGCGCGCCACCAAGATCGCGCTCGGGAAAGTGCCGAGCGCATACGACAAGAAAATGAGCAGCACCGCCAGCACGGGTGGCATCCTTGCACGTTGTCGACTGCGCCCAACCAACGCGCGAGTGAAACTTCCGGCGTGGGGCCGCCTGCCGGGGACTACCCTCGACGGCCCTGTGAGCGCCAACCTCTTCCCCGACCTCTTCCCTGACCTTGACAACGAGCGCTCCCGGTTGGCTTTTGCACGGCAATCGCGTGACCGAATGATCGAACGACTGTCGGCCGTCGACCCGAACAGTGCCGCCGACGCGATTACGAAGGAGTACATCGAGGTCACCGTCGCTGTGGCGATCGAGGATCTTCAGGGGCCCGGCGCTGGCGACTTCTTCGGGCGGATCGATCAGGACGACGACAAATGGTACGTCGGCCGACGCCACATCGAAAACGATGCGCATGACCCCGTCGTTGTCGACTGGCGTGCCCCGATAGCCGCACCCTTCTATCGCGCGACAGCAATCGACCCGCTCGGCATCGATTTCCGCCGCCGCTTTACCCTCAGCGACGGCGAGCTGATTGCCTACCTCGACGAGCAACTCGATGATCCCGAATCGGGCGATGTCGCCGGTGGCATCCCCGACCCGGTCCTCGCCGAAATCGGCGCCGAACGCAGCGGTGAAATGCGCGAGATCGTTGCGACGATCCAAGGTGAGCAGGACGTCGTCATTCGCTCTGACATCGATCAGGTGCTCATTGTTCAGGGTGGTCCGGGCACCGGCAAGACCGCGGTCGCGTTGCACCGTGCGGCCTACCTCCTCTTCGAACATCGCGTTCGCCTTGCACGCGACGGCGTCCTTGTTGTCGGGCCGAACAAAGCTTTCCTCGACTACATCGGCAACGTGCTGCCGTCGCTCGGTGAGCGCAGCGTCCGTCAGGCAACCGTGGATGAACTGTGTATTCCCCGCGTCGAAATCACCGGCGCCGACGACTCCGACCTCGCCCGCTGGAAGGGCTCGGCCGAGCGTCTCATCGAACTCGAATCGGCTGCCCTCGCGGCGATTGCTCCACCCGACGATGACCTCGTCGTGCCGATCGGTGCGCGTAACCACGTGTTCACATCCGCGGAGATCGCCGGCTGGCTTGAAGTCGCCAAGGGCGGCACCAGTCCGATCAACGAGCGGCGCGTTCGCGTGACCGCACTGGCCAAGCGGGAGTTGCTCCGGCGTACCGGTGATGACGGTGCCTGGTCGAAGGCAGCGCCATTGAAGACAGCAATCAATAAGGCATGGCCGACGCAGAAGCCGACGAAACTGGTCGACAACCTGCTGCCGGGGCCAAAGGGCAAGAAGCGCGCATGGACCCGCGCCGACCAGCTTCTCATCGACGAGGCCAACTCCCTGTTAAATGGTTCGCCGTTCACCTATGGCCACGTCGTCGTCGATGAAGCACAAGACCACTCAGCCGTGGCGCTGCGCGTGATCGGGCGACGGAGCCCGTCGTCGTCGATGACGCTGGTTGGTGATGTCGCCCAGTCGACCACGCCTGCCGGTCAAGAGCGGTGGAGCGAAGTGTTTGCTCACCTCGGGCCTGCTGGCTCGAACGGCATTGTTGCCGACCTGACCATTGGCTACCGCGTCCCCGAACCAATCTTGCGCATTGCCAACCGTCTGCTCCCGCTGACTGGCGTCGATGCCACTGAGAGCCGCAGTGTTCGAATCGCCGGTCAGCCACCGAGCTGGGTTCGCAGCGCATCGGACGAACTTGCCGCAACAATCGCGGCGTCAACAGCGACCATGAAGTCGCGTCATAAGTTGACCGGTATCGTGGCGCCCGCCGCGCTCCACGGGTCGATCATCGCAGCACTCTCCGAGCATGATCTGGTCGGTACCGACCACGTGCATGACCTTGAGCGAGCCGAGGTGCCGATCTTCACGGCCGAGGAGGTCAAAGGCCTTGAATTCGACGGTGTCATCGTTGCGAACCCGCACGACATCTTGCACGAAGACGGTGACGAGCCAACACCACGCGGTGCGCGTCTGCTCTACGTTGCAATCACTCGCGCCGTGCAGCAGGTCGAGTTTGTCACCGACGCTCCTGCCCCGCCCGTTATTGCTCCCGACCGTTCCGTCTAGTCTCGGAAGATGCAGATCAACGACCGCATCACGGACCGGGCCGGCCTCCGCGAGCTGTATCGAGAACCGAATGAGCTCGTGGCGAACAAGGCGTTTGATGTGATTGATGAGAAGTCGGCGGCGTACATCGATCGTTGTCCATTCATTGTTATCTCGACCTCCAACGGCGGTGATTCAATGGACGCGTCGCCGCGCGGGGGGCCACCTGGGTTCCTGCAGCGGCTCGACGATCGCCATATCGCGATCCCCGACCTGAACGGGAACAACCGGCTCGATACGCTCGAGAACATCGTTTCCCATCCGTTCGTCGGACTGCTGCTGGTGATGCCAGGTAAAGACGAAACAGTCAGGATCAACGGACCAGCAACGGTGACGACCGACGCAGCGATTCTTGATGGTTTCACCGTCGAACTGCGGCGACCGAAGGCAGCAATCGTGGTTGAAGTTGCCGAGCTGTACAGCCATTGCGCCAAGTCGTTTCGCCGAGGCAAGGTTTGGCAGCCTGAGTCGTGGGCTGACCTCGCCGACACACCCGACCTGGCCGAAATTATCGGGACCCAGTTCGACATCGAGAGCAACGGACTCCGCGAAGTGATCGAAGAGAGCTACATCTCAGGACTCGCCGCGGACTGAGTTAGCGGCGTCCAATGGTGACCGGTACTCGGCTCGGCTTGGAGTGATCCATCATCGGCTTCGGTACCTGGACCGACGATGCTGCCAGCAGTGCCGCTTCACCATGGCCCTTGACGCATTCGGGATCGGGACCATCGAGCGGGAGGCCCGTGAAGAACTTGGCGGCCATGCAGCCACCTTGGCAGGCGTCGAACTCTCCGCACGCGGAGCATGCGCCAGCCGACTGTGGCTCACGAAGTTCGGTGAACAGGTCGCTCTGTTTCCACACCTGGCTGAAACCGCCATCGTCGCGGACCGAGCCAGCCTTGAACTCGTCGTGGATAACGAACGGGCAGGCGTACACGTCACCGATTGGATCGATCAGGCAGACCACGCGCCCGGCGCCGCACATGTTGAGGCCCGGAAGGGGC
>JBLIKS010000066.1:0-11255 GCA_047635555.1 Candidatus Azotimanducaceae bacterium | reverse complement strand
GAGCTCGCTCGCGAACATGCGCCGCAGCTGATCGGTGGTCTGCTTGCGGATCTCGCCGAGGCATACGTCGGCCTCGCCGACCACGCCAGTGCAACTTTGTGCTTCGCCGAAGCTCGGGCTGACTGGGAATATCGTGCGGCCGACGGACAAGAATTGGCTCCAGCCGAGCAGCTCGCGATCATGGTGTCCGAGGGTCGCGTTGCGCTGCGGAGCGGTCAGACCGACGAGGCGATCAGATCGCTCTCGGCCGCACTCGACCTTGCCGACCGCACCGATCACCGCGAACCCAAACTCGAAATCCACGACCTCCTGGCAATGGCCTATAAGCAGGCCGAAAAATTCGACGAGGCACTCGATCACCGCGAGCGTCACTTCGCGTTGCACCGTGAGATTTTCACCGACTCCGCTGACCTCCGCTTGCGAACATTGCAGATTGCTCACGACAACCAGACGGCCCGGCATCGCACCGAGATCACCCGCCTACAGACCACCGAATTGGTGAGCAGCTTCGCCGCTCAGCACGCTGATGCTGACGCTTATCACCTCGAAGCGTTCGAACGTCTGGCATCGCTTGCCGAATTCCGTGGCGGCAACACCACGAAGCACACCGATGCCGTCGGCGACCTGTCCGCCGAAATCGCTCATGCGATCGGCCAACCGCCGGAGTGGTGCGAGCGTTTGCGCTTGGCCGCACGTTTGCACGACGTCGGCAAGGTCGCCATCTCCGATTCGGTACTCCTGAAGCCCGGCCCGCTCACGATGTTGGAATTCGACGAGGTCAAACAGCACACCGTGCTCGGCCATCGCCTGCTGTCCGGCGTATCAACTGATCTGTTCTCGCTCGCTGCCGAAGCTGCCTGGGCCCATCACGAGTGGTGGGACGGCTCGGGCTACCCGAACGGCCTGAGTGGGAAGGCAATCCCGTTGTCCGGCCGCATCGTTGCTGTCGCTGACGTGTACGACTCTCTCGCCACCCGTCGCGTGTATAAACGCGAATGGAGCTTGGCTGAAGCGATCCGCTTCGTTCGGTCTGGAGTGGGCGCCCAGTTCCAGCCGGCGTTGGTCGACGCATTCGTGCAAGTGATGGTGGCGCGCGAGTCGTCGCTCGAAGCGGAACTCGCTTAACCCTGCGGTAGCGGCGGTGTCATCGCTGCGATCTACGGTTACAGCCATGGCTGCCGACAGCATTGCGATCACGCGTGATGAGCGCATCAAAATGCGTGAGCGGAACCCGAAGTGGCGCAACGATCCGGTGCGGATCGAAATGCTTGAGTGCATCAACTGCGACGCTTGCCTGCGGGCCTGCCCACCGAACTTCGGTGCGATTTTCAACCACGGTGCCGACGTCGTGATCATCCCTGAACTGTGCAGTGGTTGCGACAAGTGCATCCCGGCATGCCCGGTCGACTGCATCTACCCGCACCCTGACTGGACCCCTGAGACCGCAACGTCGAGCAGCTCCGGTGACTGGTGGGAACTGCCCCACTCCGACGACGACCCCTACGTCTAACTGATCCGTTTCCTCTTCCGTTTCCTCTTCCGTGTCCCTCGGATCAAGAGTGGACAGGTCAGCAGGTGGTTTGGTCGAAGGTGACGAGAGCGTCGAGCCCGGCGCGCACACCAGCGGGCCAGTTGGCGACGACCTGACTGTCGGGAGTCTGCGCCGATACGAAGGCTCCGACGAAGGTGACGAGGGGCCGAGCGGCAACCGCCAACTCATTGGGTGATAGGTCGATGAGCCGATTCAGGACGAGGACGTCTGGCGGACCCGTGGAGCCGTCGGAAATGCTCTGCATTTTCTTGAACCGGGGGAGTACGACCTCGAGCATTTCGCACGGCGGTGTCTGAGCAGGCCGACGCGTCGCGAGAGTGCGGAGGTGCGGCAGGTTGGCCGACACCGCAACCGTTCGATCACCCGATCTCGTGACATACATGAGCTGGTCGTCGGCATAGAACACGCCGGAGCTGTCGTTGGCCCAGGCTGCGAACCCGCCGAAGTTTCGTGATGAGCGCAGCTGCGTGATCGCGCCGTCGAGCAGTTCGAACACCTGCAGTTCACCCGGATGGTCAGCACTGAAACGGTCAGCATTGATGAGCAATGCATCTCCACTGGGCGACAGGCCGTTGACCTGCTGCGGGTTGGCGCCGTCGGGAAGGTCAGTCAACCATAGGGTGCGGAAGCCATTCCGATCGAACGAGGCCAGCGAGCACTCGAGTTGCTGGTCGCACTCGCGAAGTAGGAGATGGTTGCGTCCGGTGGCGACGACATCGCCGGACGTGAGGCGCGTCGTGCCGGCTTCCGTCAGGAGGTAGCTCCCGCCCGTGTCTTTCACAACAAGGTCGCCGCCAGGCGTCGCGAGTGCCTGGGGGTTGCTGCCAGCAAGCCACTCGGCGGTGCGGACCGTCAGCCCAGACGACACGTCGCCGGTTTTCTCGGGTGATCGAAGGGTGATGATCTGCGGCAGCTGGTTCTCAGTTGACCCCAGCGAGGTGGGCCAGGTGATGAACGAGTTCGACGCGCTGGTCGTCACGACGCCACCGAGTGGTTGATCCATTCCGCCGATCGAACGGTCGACACCAATGAGCTGCGATCCGCCCTCGGGAGTTGGAAAGAGCAGTGTGCCTGCATCGTTGACGACGACCCGGGTGCCTTGCGAAGCGAAGTACCCGAGGTCGGTGATTCGCACTCGACCGCTCGGTAAAGAGATCTCAAAAATCCCCTCGTTACTTTGCAATGCGACAATTTCGGTTGGAGCGATGTCAGCAAGTTCATCTGCAATCGCGATGACCTCGAAACGGGGCGGCGTTGTTTCTGCAAGCCGCTCCGAGAGCGTGCGAGGGCGAATTGTCGTCGGCGTTGCAGGCTCGTCGAGATTCTCGGGAAGGGTTTCGATAGCGGGCGGGGTGGTCGGCAGCGGAACAATCTCGGTGTCGTCGGCGGTTGGTTTGCTCGCGCGATCGGAACGGACCGCGATAGCGATCGTTCCTGCAGCAGCAATAAAAAGGCCGATCGCCGCAAACTTGCGGGCTCTGGCTGACCAGGCGTGACGCCGCGGCGGTCCGTTGTCGACTGGATCGCGGTCGAGATCGAATTCGAGATCGAATTCGAGATCGAATTCGAGATGGAGTGACGATGCAGGATTATCAGATCCGGCGGACATCGATCCGCCCTGCGCCCATGGATCGGGCCCTTCGGTTCGATCTACTCCTGACATCTCCTCCACCTTTGCAGACCCTGAGGCTGCGAACAATGCGCGGAACTCGGTGGTGATGTGTCGGCTGAGGGGCGCTGAGCAAGTAGAAAGGGCAGTTGATGAGTGAGCCAATGATTCTTCCCGGTTGTGAGCCACTGAGCCATGACGGCAGCCGCGACGCTGGCGTGCTGGTGATTCACGGTTTCACCGGTAACCCATCGTCGCTTCGCGCCCAAGCCGATTCGTTCGCCGAGCTCGGCTATCACGTCGAACTGCCGCGGCTGCCCGGTCACGGCACGACCATCGACGACATGTTGGCGACCAACTGGGCTGACTGGTCGGGCGAGGTCGAAGCCGCCTACCAGCGCCTCGCAGCGCGTACTGCCAACATCGTCGTCATGGGCCTCAGCATGGGTGGCACGCTCACCCTGTGGGCAGCCTTGCAGCACCCCAATGTGGCTGGCCTCGTTCTTGTCAATCCGGCAGCTGCGAATCAGGCCGACGACGCACGGGCGATGATCCAGGAAATGGTCGAGGACGGCATGGCCGTGGCGCCTGGAATCGGTTCCGACATCGCTGACCCCGATGCGACCGAGATTGCCTACGAAGGAACGCCGCTCGTGCCGCTGCTCTCGCTGTACAACGATGGCATTGCGCCTATTGCTGATCGTTACGGCGACCTCGCCATGCCGATCCTGCTCTACACCTCGAAAAATGATCACGTGGTGCCGCCTGCGGCGAGTGACCACTTGGCAGCGACCGCTGGCGGCGCAGTCGATCACGTGCTGCTTGAGCGGAGCTTCCACGTTGCCACGCAGGACTATGACGCCGCCGACATCACCGCCGGAGCTGCAGCCTTCGTCGCACGAGTGACCGGAGCATGACATGAGCCTGTTGAGCAGCATTCCGTCGCCGTCGTTCAATTCGTTCGACATTGGTCCACTCAGCCTGAACATCTACGGGTTGGCCATTGCCTGTGGTGTGATTGCCGCGGTCTGGCTGTTCGGCAAGCGTCTCGAAGAGCGCAACGCCGGCACGGCAGATGATGCGAGCTCGATCGCGGTCTGGGCAGTCATTGCCGGGGTGATCGGAGCGCGTCTTTATCACGTGGTCACCGACTGGGATCGCTTCACCGACAACTACGCAGCCATCCCGAAGTTGTGGGAAGGCGGCCTCGGGATTCCGGGTGGTCTCGCTGCTGGTATTCCGGTCGGGCTGATCATTGCGAAGCGGAAAGGCATCAGCATGCCGATGGCGGCCACATGCGCTGCGCCGGCAATCCCGCTCGCACAGGCGATTGGACGCCTTGGTAACTACTTCAACCAAGAGCTCTACGGCAAGGCAACGAACCTGCCGTGGGCACTTGAAATCGATGACGCCCATCTCCTCGAGGGCTATGCCTCAGGCACCACGTTCCACCCGACGTTCCTCTACGAACTGCTGTGGAGCTTGGCGCTGTGTGGCGTGCTGCTGTGGATCGATCGCAAGTGGCGGCCGGGCCTCGGCCAGCTCATGGCGATGTACATCATCGGCTATGGAATCGGTCGGTTCTGGGTCGAGGGACTCCGCATCGATCGGGCTGATGAACTTGCTGGCCTGCGGTGGAACCAATTGGTCGCGATTGCCATGGTCGTCGGCGGCAGCGTTGCTCTCGCCGTGATGCGCCGTCGTCCGATCCTCGAAGAGACCGACCCGTTCGACGGCAGTGACGAGTCGGTCACCGATGCCGTCGACAACGACGCAGCTCTCGAACCTGCGATCGCTGACCCCGACGACTGATCGACCGGCTGGGGGAGCCCCACTGCGAAGTGAGCACACAAAAAGTCGTGCGCGGTGAGATGGCGCGGTGACTTAGCTGCCGGAAACTTGGCGGACGTCGGGGATCTGGTTGGCGAGGACCGCTGCGGCGTCGGCTGAGAGTTTGTCGTCGGTGATCAAGACGTCGGCGTCGCTCAGGTTGGCGAAGGAACTGAGGCCGGTGACGCCCCACTTGCTGTGATCAGCGAGGACGATCTTGCGTCCCGATGCCTGGATGAACGCTCGGTTCGTGTCCGATTCCAAGATGTTTGGCGTGGTGAAACCGGCCCGTTCGCTCATGCCGTGCACACCAATGAACAAGGTGTCGACATGGAGTGCAGCAAGTGCGGTGGCCGCGATCGGGCCGACGAGCGCATCGCTGGGCGTTCGGACACCACCGGTGAGGATGATGTTTCGATCGGCGCGCCAAAACTCGTTAAATACTTCGGCAACGCGCATGCTGTTGGTGACGACGGTCAGGTTTGGGATTGCAGCGAGTTCGCCGGCGAGCCGCCAAGTGGTGGTGCCAGCCATCAGGCCGATCGTTGCGCCGCCCCGAACGAATTCGGCAGCGGCACGGGCAATGGCTTGCTTCTCGGCTGTCTGCGTATTCGATTTGGCGTCGAAGCTGGGCTGATCGGCGGCATGGTCGGTTGAGACCTTGGCACCGCCGTGCACTTTAACGAGAGCACCGGCTTCGTCGAGCACATCGAGATCACGCCGGATGGTCATGTCGCTGACATCCAGCAGCGTGGCGAGTTCGGTGACTCGAACAGAACCGCGTGTTCGAACTTCGGACACGATGAGATCGTGGCGTTCCTGTGCGAGTGACCGGGAGACCGGGAAAATACTGGTCGCCAAGTGCATGTCGGTGTTCATGTGCGTCATCTTCTCGCAAGAATGGGCCGAAATCAACAGCTCTACACAGAATGTGTCTGGAATACGCGCAGAATTGGTGATCGATCGAACATCTGAATGACGCAATTCGGACATTTCCCGGGACATCTTGAGTGTGAGCCCACCGGTGCTGACTCTTTATGATGCGTGACGTGATGATTCGCCTGTCCGCTGGTGCGAGCACGAACGCCGCGACCGATGTCGTCGTTGATACCTCGACTGGCGCCCCGACGATCGTGCACTGGGGCGCATCGCTCGGTGTTGACGTCGACCTGGACACGGTGCTCCCCGCGCTCAGCCGGCCGATCGTGTACGGGACCTTCGACGAGATCGCACCAATTTCGGTTGTTCCCGAGCACGGCTCGGGGTGGACCGGGCGCCCCGGGCTGCTCGGTCGCCGTGGTGGCGGCAGAGCCTGGGCGCCTCGCTTCTCAAACCCGACGCACACCCTTGACGGCAACTCACTGTCGGTGAACTCCACCGATGACGTCGCCGGCCTCGCACTCAACGTCACCATTGTGCTCGACGACGTACTCCATGTCTGGGTGACCATCAGCAACACGGCGGATCGCCGCTACAGCCTCGACGGGCTGACTGTCACGTTGCCGGTTGCTCAACAGGCTGGCGAACTCCTCAGCTTCGAAGGCCGCTGGTCCCGAGAGTTCCATCCCGTCCGCAGCGACTGGACCAACGGATCGCTGCTCGTCGAGAACCGACGCGGTCGAACCTCACATGAGTATCCCCCCGTGATGTTCTGCGGTCAGCGCGGCTTCGGTGAATGGGACGGTGAGGTGTGGGGCGCGCACGTTGCATGGAGCGGTAACCACACGATGCTTGCCGAGCGACTCCCTGATGGGCGTCGCTACATCCAGGCCGGCGAACTGCTGCACCCTGGCGAGATTGTCCTCGAACCCGGCCAGTCGTACACCACACCGGAGACCATCGCGGTGTACTCACCGCACGGCCTCACGCCAGCAACGCACGGCTTCCACCGGTCGCTGCGCGCCCGGTCGAATCATCCCGTCAAGCCGCGTCCGGTCTTGCTCAACACGTGGGAAGCGGTCTACTTCGGTCACGAGACCGAGAAGCTCAAGGCACTCGCCGACGCCGCTGTCGACCTGGGTATCGAACGGTTCGTGCTCGACGACGGCTGGTTCGGCTCCCGCCGCGACGACACCACGAGCCTGGGTGACTGGTGGGTTTCGGAGAGCGTCTACCCCGATGGGCTCGAACCGCTTATCAGCCACGTCACCGGGCTGGGTATGGAGTTTGGCATTTGGGTCGAGCCGGAAATGGTTAACCCTGACAGCGACATCTTCCGTGCACACCCCGACTGGGTGTTGACCACCGACGGATACGAACCGGTGTTGGGCAGACAACAACTCGTGCTCGACCTTGGCAATCGAGAGGCGTTCACATTTATCTACGACTGCCTGGACAAGCTGCTTGGCGACCACGACATCTGCTTCGTGAAGTGGGACATGAACCGTGACCACATTCAAGGTGCGAACCAGCACGGTGCGGCCGGAACCAATGCGCAGACCATGGCGGTGTATCACCTGATCGACAAGCTGCGCCGGGCGCACCCGAACGTTGAGTTCGAATCGTGTGCGTCGGGTGGCGGCCGTATTGATCACGAAATATTGAAGCGCACCGAGCGCGTCTGGACCAGCGACTGCAACGACGCGCTCGAACGTCAGGTCATCCAGCGCGGCGCGTCGATGCTGATCCCGCCTGAGCTGATGGGCAGCCACATCGGGCCCACCAGATCGCACACGACAGGGCGCATACAGACGCTGTCGTTCCGGGCGGCTACGGCGATGTTCGGCCATCTCGGTGTCGAGTGGAACGTCACCAAGCTGACCAACGAGGAGCGTCTGGCGCTCCGCGCCGTCATTGCTCTGCACAAGGAGCACCGCGAGTTGTTCCACAACGGCGACTACGTGCGTTTCGATTCGGACGCGCAGTTCAACGCTGTCGGGGTCTATGCCGCAGACCGGAGCGAAGGCATTGTGTCGTTCGCTCAGCTCACCACGGCGCCAAGCCAGACGCCGCCGCCGCTGCGGCTCCCTGGCCTCGACGTCGACGCTGTTTACCGGATCGAACACCTGGGCATCCCGTACGAGAGATGGGGTGCCGCGCGGACCCAGCCAGGCTGGCTGGCCGACGGCGTATTCCTCACCGGCCGGCAGCTCGCTGCGCATGGCGTGCAGCCTCCGACGCTGCACCCTGAGTCGGCGGTGCTCTTCAAGCTCACACGGCAGTAGCCGATCGCCAAGGAACCGCACTGCTGGCGACGGCCACATTCGTCAGGTCGTCGCTGACAGGCCTGACGCTCTACGTTGGCGGGGTGAACACGGCTCTCGTCGACTCACGACGGGCCTGGCTGACCGTCGTTGCAGCATTTCTCGCGTCAGGCGTCACGCTCGGCGTTGCCTACAGCTTCGGAGCTTTTTTTGAGGCCATGAGCGAAGAGTTTGGAGCGGCGAAGAGTGCAACCGCAGTGATCTTCGGGATCACCACGTTCCTCTTCTTTTCGCTCAGCATCATTACCGGCCGACTGTCGGATCGATTTGGCCCGCGGATCGTCTTGGTCATCGGTGCGGTGGCGATGCTCGTTGGCTTGCTCGCCACGAGCCGCGTGCAGTCGCTCGGGCTGGGCTACGTCACGTATGGAGCGGGCGTCGGCATTGCTGCAGCGTGTGGGTACGTGCCAATGGTGGCCGTGGTCGGCGGCTGGTTCGTTGAGAAACGAGCTGTCGCTGTTGGGCTGGCGGTTGCCGGAATCGGTGTGGGCACGTTGGTGTTGTCGCCGGTGTCCGCGGCATTGATCAACCGGTGGGGCTGGCGAGACACGTACGTTTTCTTCGCAATCGGTGGCGCCAGCATCCTCCTGCTGTGTATCCCGCTCGTCGACCGACCGCCTGGTGACGGCACGCCGCAGCCGTCACGATTCGCCGATGCACTCGCGAGCCCCGTGTTCCGCCGCATCGCGATGTCTGCGACTGCGCTGGGGTTGGCGCTGTTCGTTCCGTTTGTTTTTGTCGGTCAGTACGCAAAGGAACGTGGCATCGGCTCGGTGCAGGCCGCCGTGCTCGTCGGCGTCCTGGGTGGTTCGAGCGTCGTGTCACGCGTGGGCTTTGGGTCGCTCGTCAGGCGGTTTGGATCGTTTCGGCTGTATCGGGCCTGCCTGGCAATCCTCGGTGGCAGTTTTCTGATTTGGTTCGTTGCCGGGAGTTCCTACGCAGTGCTCGTCGTGTTCGTACTTGTGCTGGGCATCGGCTACGGCGGATTCGTCGCGCTCAGCCCGATCGTCATCTCTGACCGATTGGGTGTCGCCGGGCTCGGCTCAATCCTCGGTCTGCTGTACACGTCTCCAGGTGTCGGTGCGCTCATTGGAACGCCGTTCGCTGGCTGGGTCATTGATCAGACGGGTGGCTACCGGTGGACGATCGCCATCTGCTTTGCGTGTACGAGCGTGTCGGTGGCGTTGCTCACCGGTCTGCCGGTCGACGTGTCGGGACGCCTCGAGCGGGCACCCGACGCACGCGGCTGACTCAGCTGATCGTCGACTGAAACTTCCGCATCAGCCACGGCCCGGCCTCGACGGGTTCGTGCCTCGGCGCAGTTCCTGGCTCGACGCATGTCGGGAGGCACTCGATCGTGGCATCCCAGTTCGCCATGTGGAAGAACGCCATTGACTGGCGCGCTGCGGGGTCGGCTGCGGTGACGCGGTGGACCGTGGATCTCCAGCGATCGTTCGTCCACTGCGCGATTGAGTCGCCGAGGTTGACAACAAAGCTGTTCGGATCGGGTGCGATGTCGATCCACGACCCGTCTGGCGATTCAATCTGCAAACCCGGCACGTGATCGGTCCGCAGAATCGTGAGTGTGCCGTAGTCGGAGTGCGCGCCAGCACGGAGTGCATCGGGCCCAATCGGAGTCATGTCGAGGGCCGGGTAGTTGAGTGCTCGCATCGAGGTGATCGGCCGATCGATCAGTGGGTCAAAATAGTGAGCGGGCAAGTCGAGTGCGATGGCCATCACCGACATCAAGTGTTCGCTGACCGCAGCGAGGGCTTGGTAGTACGCAGTCCACGACTCACGAAGGCGTGGCGGATGTGCAGGCCACAAGCTGGCAGAGCGGATCCATGCGTCATCGCGAGATGCCGAGATCGCGTTGGCTGCGCAGTCGGGGCCGACTGACAGCGATTCCTTGAGGTCGGGTGGCGGGGACTCGGCTCCGGTTGACTTGGCGAGTGACTCGAACCCGAACGGTGAGAATCCGTATGGGTAGCCAGGCTCGGGAAACTCGATTCGCCGCTTCTCGGCGTCGGCGAGCGCGAAGAACTCGCCAGCATCGCTCCATGCCGCGTCAGCGATCGACCGGTCGATCGACGCAAGCGGGATGCAGAAGAACCCAACTTCCTCGCACGCCCTCGCCATGCTGCGAGCCTGGTCTTCGATCGGTGCTGTCAGGTCGATCACATCCAGATGCATCTGTGATTCCATCCTGGAACGATACGCGCAACGCGCCTGTGACGTTTATTGGTCTCCATTTCGGGAAGGGCGCCTGGATATGCGATTTCGTGGGCGCGGGTGGGGGATAGCCTCGGCCGGGTGCCAGATGTCCCCAAGATCAGCGCCGCAGATGTGAGCAAGGTGGCCACCTTGGCCCGGCTCTCTCTGACCGACGACGAGTTGACCACTGCGACTGCCGAACTGTCGGCGATGCTCGACCATTTCGCCGACATCGATGCGCTCGATCTCGACGGAGTCGAGCCGATGATGCAACCAACGCCACTCGCCAACGTGATGCGCGAAGACATCGAGGGGGAAACGCTCGATCGTGACGAAGTGCTCGGTCAAGCGCCGCTCACCGAAGACGGTCGTTTCCGCGTTCCGCCGATCATCGGAATCGAAGACTGAACGGCATGAGCAGCATGAGCGATCAACCAACCACCGCCGTCGACCTCGCCTGGAATGTCCGCAACAGCGTGAGCAAGGCCGTCGATGTCGTCGATGAATACCTCGCCCGCATCGATGAACGTGACGACGAGATCAACGCCTTCAACCTCGTGCTCACCGATCAGGCACGCGAACGCGCTGCCGAGATCGACGAGATGATTTCCCTCGGTCGCGACCCGGGCCCGCTCGCCGGAGTCCCGGTAGCGCTCAAAGACAACCTCTGTACCCGAGGCATCGCGACCACGTGCTCGTCCAAAATCCTCGCCGATTGGAAGCCGCCCTACGACGCCACCGTGGTCACCCGCCTGCGTGACGCCGGAGCGGTCTTCGTGGGCAAAACCAACCTCGACGAGTTCGCCATGGGATCGAGCACTGAGAACTCTGCGTTCGGCCCGACCAA
>JBLIKS010000065.1:0-11321 GCA_047635555.1 Candidatus Azotimanducaceae bacterium | reverse complement strand
CCTTGCTGCGCTGCTCGACGCCGGATGATTCGATCGACTCGAACAGGCTGTAGAGCGCGCCGAGTGGTTGTACGAACTCGCTCTGGTTGACAACGGTGCCGCGGCCGCGTTCGCGCCGGAGAATCCCAAGCTTGTTGAGATGACGAATCGACTCACGGACGGTGTGTCTGCTGACTTCATACTCGGCAACCAGTTCGCTGTCGGTCGGGAACCGCTCGTTGAACTCGCCCGCGTCAAGGCGTTGTTTCAGCTCAGATTCGAGTTGCGCCCACAGTGGCATGGGGCTGTTTCTGTCAAGGGCCATGGGTTCCTTCGCCGACGTTGGAATGACGTCATGGTGATGTTTATCAGAACATCCGTACAACCAGACTCGAGAACGACTTCTCATGGCCGTGCCGTTTCGTCGATGTTGACTCCCGATCTCAATGTCGGATATTCGTCCAGATAGCCGAACGGATCGGATGCCAACATGAAGTTCACGCAGTATTTCCTCGAGTGTCTCTCCCAGGCCTGATAACTGATTGGCGATGAAACGACAGTTCGAGCCGTGGTCGTTGATCCGCGGCGAGACATCGACCAAAACGTCCGCAATGCCGAGGTCGCGAGCCTGACGATCGAACTGGTCATCGAGACGCACTTCCGCGCCGACGGTGGTCTATTGCGCCGGTGGCTATCGCTCGTCGGTGGCAGCCAGCGTGCTACGTGAAGCGGGCTTCTCCGACGTCTCGGACGTCTTGGGCGGGTACGGCGCATGGCAGAACGCGCAGGTCGTCTGACCAAGATCGCTCGGTAACGAGCGGGAGTCCTGCGGCCTGCCATGCAAGGCTGCCACCAGTACGATGTTGTCGATGGAACCCAGTGGCGAGCTCGGCTACTTCGATGCGCTCACCGACAGCGGTTTGCGCCATGCACTGAACAAGCCGTGGTCCGATCCGGACCGTGGCCGCATGCTCCAACAGGTTGGTGCCCTGATGTTGCTGCTCCCGCCGCCTCCGGCTCGAGTGCTCGACCTCGGTTGTGGCACCGGTTGGCTGAGCTGGATGTTGCAGACGAGCGGCTACGACGTCACCGGCGTCGACTTGGCCCCGCGTGCCGTCGAATTGGCCAAGGCGTACGTCGCTCAGATGGCAATGCCTGACCACATTGATGTCGGCGTTCCAGCGTTCCTCGCATCGCCGGTCGACTCATTGCCGTTCGACTCAGAGTTCGACGCAGCAATTTTCTTCGACTCGCTGCACCACGTGCCGGACGAAGTTGCGGCGATCACCTCGGTCGCCCGGGCGCTCAAACCGGGTGGCGTGTTGTTGACCTCGGAGCCCGGCCGCGGTCACGCCGCTGCGTCAGCGGCAGTAATCGAAGAGTTCGGCGTCAACGAGCGCGACATGCCGGTTGGCCGAATCCGCAGGGCGGGCGAGGCAGCGGGGCTCGTGCACGTGGCGACACTGTCTCGTGCCGACGAGTTGGGCACGCACCTCTACGGCTGGGTGAGTAAGCCGCTTACCCTGCGTTCGCGGATCCTCAACCGTTCACCCCTGCGTGTCGTCAAGCAGTTCATCACGAGCGAGGTCAGGCGCCTCGACAACGGCATCGTGGTCATGCGACGCCCCGAGGCCTGAATCGCAATGGCAGGTGCACTTGCAATCTTGGGCGCAGCCGCCGAAGATCGAGACCGATGAAGCGATCAATCGATCTCAACGCTGACCTCGGCGAGGGGTATGGCCCGTGGTCGATGGGCGACGACGCGGCCATGCTGGGGATCGTCACCAGCGCGAACATCGCCTGCGGCGGGCACGCCGGCGACCCAGACACGATGTTCGAGACCCTCGCAGTTGCCGGCAAAAACAATGTGGTCGTCGGAGCACACCCTGGCTACGCCGATCGTGCCGGCTTCGGCCGCCGCATCATCCCCATGTCGCCTGACGAGATGGCCCGCATGATCGCTGCTCAGATTGGCGCGTTGACGTCGATCGCGCGCCTGGCGGGCGTTGAGGTGCGCTACGTGAAGGCCCACGGCGCGCTTGCGAATCTGGCCGCGAGCGATGCTGGCGTTGCTCGGGTGCTCGTCGACACCATTCGCCAGCTCGACGAACGGCTTGGGATCCTTGCTATCTCGGGCACCGAGATCGAGCATGCTGCCCGCAAGGCCAGCGCACAAGTGTTCTCCGAAGTGTTTGCCGATCGCGGGTACCAGGCCAACGGCCAACTGGTTCCACGCAGTGCACCGGGTGCGCTGATACACGACCCCGCCGAGGCCGCTGACCGGCTGCTCGGGTTTCTCGAGTCGGGCCTGATGCCGGTGGTCGACGGAGCACCGATTCCGTTGGCGGCCGATTCGATCTGTGTCCACGGCGACTCGCCAGGTGCCGTCGACATGACCACACAACTTCGTTCGCGCCTCCTCGCCAGCGGCGTCGAGCTGCGGAGCTTTGCTGCCACGTCGTGAATCGGTTCGCTCCGGTTGGTGACAGCGCCGTGCTCGTTGAACTCGCATCGGAGTTCACCGAGCAGGCCAACTGGCACGTCGTTGCACTCGACCAGGCAATCAACCGTGCGATCGTCGAGGGAAGCGTGGTCGGCATTGTTGAAACCGTGCCGGCATACGTCAGCGTTCTCGTCGTCTTTGATCCGCTCGTCACCGATCACGATGCCGTACGCGCCGCAATCAGCCTGCTCGACACGACGGGCGCAGCGACTGTCAACCCGAGCCGTCACCACGTTGCGGTCTGCTACGACCTCGGGGTCGCTCCCGACCTCGAAGCGGTTGCTGCGTCCAGCAGTCTCAGCCCAGACGGTGTGGTTGAGGCGCACCTCTCCGGTTCGTACCAAGTGGTCATGTACGGCTTCGCGCCTGGCTATGCATACCTGTCCGGTGTACCAGATTCGATCAACGTGCCCCGCAAGCAACGGCCGGTGCGGGGCGTTCCTGCTGGCAGCGTGATCATTGCCGGGGGGCAGTGCTTGATCACCACGATCGAGATGCCAACCGGCTGGTCTGTGATCGGCCGCACGAACTTCCGAGTACTCCCCGAGCACCCCGACGCGCCGTTCGCCTTTCGACCGGGCGACGAGATCGTATTCGATCGCATCACACTCGAGAGGTACGAGGCGACGTCATGAACACGGCGTCGCTGCGTGTGGTGGCGGCAGGCCCACTGGTCACGTTCCAAGACGGCGGTCGTCTCGGGCACCTCCGGCACGGTATTCCCGCATCCGGACCGATGGATCGGACAGCGCACGCCACTGCGAATGTCGTGCTCGGCAACCCGGCTGAAGCCACCGCCGTCGAGGTGTCGCGCGCTGGCGCATCGTTCGAATGTGTCGGCGCGAGCCTGACAGTCGCCGTCGTCGGTGGCAGGTTCGGCACCTCGGTGAACGGTGCATCGGTCGGGCCGGACATCGCGGTGACACTGGTACCGGGGGACCAACTCGTTGTTACTGCAGGGCCGAGCGGTAGCTGGGCCTACCTGGCCGTTGCCGGTGAACTCGTTGCATCCCAATGGCTCGGGCACACCGCAACACACTCGCTGTCGGGGCTTGGCGGTGGCCGCGTGACTGCCGGCCTCGACGTGGAGGTGTTAGCGACGCGAGCGGATCCCCTCGTCGACGGTCCGGTCGTCGTCTTCCCCGGGAACGGTCTTGTCGACGGTGCCGTTCGGGTCGTGCTTGGACCGCAGGACCACCGGTTCACCGCCGAAGCGTTGCACCACTTTGTCACGGTCCCATTCGCGCTCACCGAAGGATTCGATCGGATGGGCGTGCGACTCGATGGGCCACACCTCGACCTTGATGCAGCGCTGTCGATTCCGTCCGAGCCCATTGTCCGCGGCTCGGTGCAAGTGGCTGGCGATGGCGTGGCCACGGTGCTGCTCGCCGACCATCAGACAACCGGCGGATATCCCAAAATCGCCACAGTGGTCGGCGCAGATCTCGACGCCTTCTGTCAGCTCAGGCCAGGTGACTCCGTGCGGTTCGTCTCCGTCACGCCAGCCCAGGCAATCGTGATCGCGCGTGCCCGCGCAGCTGCGTTCGAGAAGTTCCTCGACCGCGACCTGCTGGCCACGCGCCGGTTGGCTCGGCGCCTGACCGAGACCGACTTGATCGGCGACGTCGGCACCGACACCCTCGACTGAGCCGACATCCTCGGCTGAGTCGGCTCAATCGAGGATGTCGGTCAGCGCACCCAGCAGTGTCGTGACGTTGCGCTGACGGGCAGTGTGGCCCATTGTGCCGATACGCCAGACCTTGCCGGCCACGGGGCCGAGCCCACCGCCGATCTCGATGCCGTAGTCACGGAGCAGTTGTGTTCGCACCTCGGCTTCGCTCAATGAACCGAGGCGGCCCTCCGGAATCGAGATCGAGCTGAGCGGCGCCAAGCGGTGCCCCTCGGCTGCGAACAGTTCGAAGCCGAGCTGCTGCATTCCCTCCTTGACGGCATCGCCAGCGGCCTGGTGACGGGCGCGAACTTCGTCAAGGCCTTCGTCGAGCACGACACCGAGGCCAGCGTGTAGCGACATGATCATCGAGATCGGCGCAGTGTGGTGATATGCCCGAGCGCCGGAACCGGTCACGTACCCGGCGATCATGTTCAGGTCGAGATACCACGACTGCGGTTTCGGCAAGATCCTTTCGATCGCGCGATTCGACACCGTGAGCGGTGCGAGGCCGGGCGAGACCCCAAGGCATTTTTGGGTGCCGCTGTAGGCGATATCAATATTCCATTCGTCGACGCGCAAGGCGACGCCGCCGAGCGACGTGACGCAGTCGGCGAGGAGCAGCGCGTCGCCTTTTCTTGCACCCATCGCTGCAACATCGCTCTGCACCCCGGTTGATGTCTCGGCGTGGACCATCGCGAACATCGCCGGGTTCGGGTGCGCTGCAACCATGCGGTCAATGTCGATTGGCTGGCCCCAGTCATGATCGACGGCGATTGCCTCGGCGCCGGTGCGGCCAACGACATCGACCATGCGCCCACCGAACACGCCGTTCACACCGACAACGACCGTGTCGCCAGGCCCGACGAAGTTGACGAACGCTGCTTCCATGCCAGCCGAACCGGTGCCCGAGACCGGGAAGGTGAGCGCGTTCGACGTGCCAAAAACCGTGCGGAGGCGCTGATTGGTTTCATCGAGCAGGGCAATGAACTCGGGGTCGAGGTGTCCGAGCATCGGCTTACCGAGCGCCTGAACGGCCTCGGGATACGGATTGCATGGGCCAGGGCCCATCAGGATGCGATCAGACAACGTCATGGCCCCGACTGTATTGCCCCGAAAATCGATCAGCGAAGTTTGCTGGAACGATCGCCCGATTTCTGTCAGGCGGGGCGAGATCTCAGCTCTGCGATGGTGTGCTCGAGGTCGTCAGCCGTTGTGTGGAGGTGTGGTGAAAGCCGCAATCCACCGCGTCGGGCATCGACGAAAATGCCGGCATCGGCGAGCCGGGTGACGTCGTGGTCGGTGCCGGTGACGATGCAGGTCCCGCTGCGAATGAGCGGATCGTGCGGACTGACGACGAGATGACCGAGTGCCGCGATCAGCGCGTCGATCTGATGTTGGTTGTGCTCGCGAACGGCGGTCACGCCGACCTTCGCGAGCACATCAATCGAGTGGCGGGCTGCGGCGTACGGCAGAACCGTTGGGGTGCCGCCCCAGAACCGGAGTGCATCGCTGGCGTACCGGAACTTGTGGATGTCGAACTCGAACGGGTCGTCGTGGGAGAACCAGCCGACATCATCTGGCTCGCAGCGATCAATCATGTCGGGGTGGGCCCACAGCCATCCGGCGCCGGGACCACCGCTCAACCACTTGACGCACGACCCGACGATGAAGTCGGCACGCATGGTCGACACGTCGATCGCAATGACGCCGACCGACTGGGCTGTGTCGACAATGGAGAGAGCGCCTGCTGCTCGGGCGACCTCCGCGATTTTCTCGACGGGCAGAAGTTCACCGGTGTTCGAATGGACCTGCGTCACGATGGCGACGTCGACATGTGTGAGGTGTCGCTGCCAAGTCGCAGGATCGAGAGCGTCTTCGTCAACGCCGATGAAGCGCACGTCGTATCCGGCGTGTTCGCAGACGTAGCCGACTGACGGGAAGGCGTCCTCGGTCAGCAAGACGACTGGTCGATCGGCGCCGAAAGTTGTACGGAGTGCGCCGAGGATCTTGGTGAGGCCGCTCGACACGTTGCTCTGCGGGCAGATTGATGATGTGTCGGCTCCGAGGAGATCCGCCAGCGATGTACGGAACCCATCGATGATGCCGAGCCACTGTGGCCACACCGCAGCCGTGTCGTGTTCCCAGACGTCGAGTGCGCCACCCACGGCCTCGCGCATGCCGCGCACGGGCAGGCCAACCGAATGGCTGAGCAGATAGGTGCCCTCACGGGCGGCAAAGAGTTCGGCGAACTGGTCGGGCCCGGTCATCGAGGCGCCAGGAGTTTGCCGAGTGCAGTGATGTCGGCGTGGCGTGTTGGAATGTCGTCACGGTCGGCGGCAAGGCGTCGATCGCGGAGCCCTTCGAGTCCCCGCATCAAGATCGCCAGCGGCGGGCCGCTCGCGGTCAGGCCGTCGAGATGCTCTGGCGGGATGCCCTCGGCAGGACGTTGGATGAAGTTGGCCACGAGGTCGTCGTGATGCTGTGCTGCCGCGGCACCGTGCGCCGTGCAGACATCGAGGAACGCTGCGGCATGCTTCTGAAACCATGGTTGATCGCTCGACGCTTGCTGGGCGAGAAACGTGTCGAGCAGGTTGGGGTGCCGGTAGGCCGCACGGAGTTGCTGCTGTTCGCTCGGGGTCAGGTACGGGAACTTCTCGGCGACGACCTGGTTGTACGACAAGTCGGTCGGGCTGCAGAGTCCGAGCAGCATGTCGAGCTGGTTGAAGGCAGCAAAGTCGCCGGCGTTTGCCCCACGGTATTCGGTATTTCCAACCCGGTAGGGCCGGTAGTACGGCCGGACGCAGAAGAAGAACTCGTCGACATTAAGCACCTGGCCAAGTTCGGTGTTCATTGCGAGGGCGTCGGTCAGCGCGTCCTTTGCAACGACGAGCAGGTCGTGCACTGCAGGGTGCGACACGCCCATTGGGTGGATGTGGCCGAGGGCATCGGCGGCACGCATGTACTTGAAGGCGGAGCGGGTGTTGTAGTTGAGGAAGGTCGTCTCGGCGTCGCGCCATGTGAAGGTGCGGTACCGGCCGTCGACCGCTCGGTTGTAGGTCTCCATGTGGCTCGTGACGAATCTTGGGGCGGTGCCGAGCGTGGCGCCGAGGTGGAGTGCGAGGGTCGAGGCTTCGACGAGCGGGGAGGTGCGTTCACGGGACGGCTCGGTGATCTCGTGACGGCGACACGCGGCCATGTAGTAGCCGACGTTGCCGAGCAGTTCGAAGGCCAAATCGAATCCTTCATCGGTGTTGCCCTCTTCGAGGATCGGCACGATCAGATCGCGGCCCTCATCGAGGAGGCTCGCCTTGAGGTCGTCGCCAATGCCGTCGACGTTTGATCGGTTGCTCTGCTGCGCATAGAGGTCTTCGAGCGCAGTGTTGAGATCGATGAACCTGCTGCGGATCCAGGCGTCGAACGCTGCGACGCGCGGGGAAGTCGTTGAATGTTGGCGGGCGTCGGTCATGGGGCCTCGTAAATCGGTGAGAGAGCAATTGTCCGAAATGCGAACCGATTCTCGTTTCGGAACGCACTGTAGCCTACGAACGTGTCCAATGAAAGCACAGATCTCGCTGGCCTGGCCGGGCGCACGGCCTCGGCACGATCCGACAGCAGGCGATCGCGGGAGCGGTTGATCGATGCCGTTCAGGCCTGGATGCAAGAGCACTCGGCGCGCCCTGAGCGCCTCGTCGACGTCGCAGCCGCGGCCGGCGTGTCGACGGCGACCGCATATCGACACTTCGCTTCGGTCGACGATCTCATTCAGGCTTTCGTGCTGCAGCTTCCTGTCCGCGCAGCCGAACTGTTCGCTCAATCAGGCGGACAATCAAATGACCCGCTCGACTCGTTGAGTCGGTGGAACGAGAGCTGGGTTGCAGCGTGCCTCGAGCATGGCGAGTTGGCAATCCACCTTCGGTCGCCTCTGGGGTTCCTCCAACGGCGCGACGCCGGCGACGCGGTGATCGCGTTCGCCTGCAGCCTGATCGAACCGCTGCTGCGACTCCTCGACGGTGACGTGACGATGATGCTTTTCACCTGGAATGTCACCAGCGACCCACGTGAGGTGCTCGATCTGCAGCGCCTCGGATGGTCGACGAAAAAAATTGCAAGCTACGTCACCCGGGCAGTGCTCGCTACACCGTCTGCCGACTGAACAATGAACTTGCGCCGGTCGCGCAAGTACGCCCGGCTGGCCCGGTCAACGGGCGACTCGAAAGCCGATGTTGCCCGTAGCGGTGTCTGGCGTGTTCGAGCTACGTGCAGCGACACGGTACCGAAAGCAGTACGAGTCGTGGCAGAGGTACGAGCCGCCTTTCATGGTGCGGGTCAGGGTGCGCGGCGACGACAAGGATGGCGTGGTGGGTGCGCAGCACGCGCCAGACAATGGCCGACGAGTGAACTCATCGATACACCACTCCCAGACATTGCCGACCGCATTGAACAGCCCAAACTCGTTCGGCAGGAACGCAGTGGCTGGGGCGGTGCCGTACCAGCCGTCATCACACGTGTTGTTGGACGGGAACGTTCCATGCCAGATGTTGCAACGTTGTTCGCCATCTGGGTTGAGCTGGTCACCCCACGGATATGTCGCCTGGTCAAGACCGCCGCGGGCAGCAAACTCCCACTCGGCTTCAGTCGGTAGGCGGGCATCGGCCCATGCGCAGTAGGCAACTGCATCGTTCCAGCTGACGTGGACGACTGGGTGGTCGGACCGCGTCAAGATGTCACTCTGGGGTCCCTCCGGATGGCGCCACGAGGCCCCAAACACTTGCCGCCACCACTCGGCTCCGACGACGCCTGCGGTGTCTTTGAAGGGCTCAGGCAGCAGCCCGGCGAAGACGAACGACCAACCATCTGTTTCAGCTTGGGTGACGTGTCCGGTCGCGTCGACGAACGCGGCGAACTCGTTGGCGGTGACTGCGGTCGTGCTGATCGCGAACGGGCCAACGTCGATGGTGTGACTCGGCTGTTCTCCGTCTTGGGGATAACCGAACGGGCCGTCGGTCCCCATCCGCAATGGCCCGCCAGCAAGCTCGACGAGTGTGCCGATGTCAGCCACGGTGGTGCAGGTCGTACTCCGCCATGAAGTACGGATGTGTCGGGTCGAACTCGGTGAGCGGAACCGGATTGTCGACACGCCCAATCGGGCGGATTTCGGAGCCGTCGATGCCGAGCCGTTCGTCGCCGAGCGCCGCGCGCCCCGCCTCGATGCTCGCGGTCAACGCAGCCACGATTGCGGGGTGCTCTGCGGCGACATCGTGTTGTTCGCCCACATCGGCGGTCAGGTCGTAGAGCTCGGTGACGTCCTGGCCGTTGCGTACGAGGTGCAGTTTCCATTGGCCTCGTCGAACGGCGCCGATGTTTGCACCGCGGATGAAGAAGAAGTCCCGGTCGTCGTTAATGGCGCGACCTGCAAGGCCCAGTAACAGGCTGATGTCGTCGCCGTCGATCACTCGGTCGTCGGGCAAGGCCGCCCCGGCCAGCGCCGCAAGTGTCGGATAGAAGTCCATCGCTGTTGCCATCTGATCGCACTCGACGCCAGCGGCCACCTGGCCGGGCCAGCGGACGATGCAGGGCACACGTTGCCCTCCGTCCCAGGTGGTTCCCTTGGACCCGCGCAGCAGCCCGTTGCTTCCTGAACCGCCCTTGCTTGCGTCGAGGGCACCATTGTCGGACGTGAAGATCACGATGGTGTCATTGTCCAACCCGAGCGTCGTGACCTCGGCAAGCAGCGCCTCAGTCGCCCAGTCGATGCAGCGCACGGCAGCCCCGTAGTCACCGTTGTCCGAGAGGTCGCGGAACCGGTCCTGGACATAGATCGGCAGGTGGACGTACATGTGCGCGAAGTAGAGGAAGAACGGCTGCGCACGATTGGTGCGGATGAAATCGACGGCGTGCTCGACATACCGCTCGGTCAAGGCGGCTTGGTCCGGCTGAGCTTCTGCGACATCATGATCGAGCAAGACGGGCAGGGGCGGTCGGATGAACGGCTCGGTGCAGCCTGCCTGGCGCACGAGCGCAGTGAGGTCATCGAGGCTCATTGCATCAGCGCTGTCGGCTTGGCGACCCATGTCGTTGCTGTAGGGAATGCCGAAATAGCCGTCGAACCCGTGGTTGGTCGGCAAGAAGTCGGGCTGGTCACCGCAGTGCCACTTGCCAATCAGTTGGGTGGCGTAGCCGGCCGATTTCAGCAGCTTGGCGATCGTGATCTCGTTGGGGTTGAGCCCGACGCCCCAGCCAGGGAACAACACGCCGCCGAGGCTTCCCGACGCTGCGCCGCCGAACCCGACGCGCGTCGGATAGCTCCCGGTCAACATGGCGGCACGAGAAGGTGAACACACCGGCGACGCCATGTAAAAGTCGGTGAAGCGTGTGCCCTCGGCGGCCATCTGATCGAGTGCAGGTGTCTGGTTGACTTGCGAGCCGTAGCAGCCCAGGTCCCCGTACCCCAGGTCGTCGCAGTTGATCAGGATGATGTTGGGCTGGCGGCGCGTAGATTCCATCAGAACCCGAGTGTGTCAATCGGCCGGGGTAGAAGGCGAACCGGTGGCGTTGATCACGGCTGCGGTGACGAAGACCTTCGAGCGGGTCAGGTGTGCTTCAGATGAGTCGAGCGGCATGCGCGATGTCTTGCGCTGTGAGGGTGAGCAACGATTCGCGGCCGAGGGCTGCGCCGTCGGCGTGGAGGCGAAGGGCCTGGCGGTTAACGGCCTGCTCGAACAGCGTGCGGGCGTACCGGCCGTTGCCGAAGCCGGGTTGATGGCGGGCTCGTTGGAATGCGCTGACCAGTGCGGTGTGCGCGTCAGGGCTGATTTCATAGTCCGAATCGGCCGCAAGGCGCCGAATGATTTCGACAAGTTCGGCGTCGCCGTAGTCGCCGAAGTTGATCTCACGCGAGAAGCGGGATCGGAGGCCAGGATTGGAATCGAGGAAGTGGCGCATCAGGTCGGGGTAGCCCGCCACGATCACAACGAGCCGGCTGCGATGGTCCTCCATGCGCTTGATCAAGGTCTCGATTGCCTCAGCACCGAAGTCGAGGCTCGCTGGGCCGGGCGGCGAGAGTGCGTAGGCCTCGTCGATGAAGAGCACACCGTCGAGCGCGCGCTTGATTGCGCGGTTGGTTTTGAACGCTGTGTGGCCCACGTACTGGCCGACGAGACGCGCTCG
>JBLIKS010000064.1:0-11687 GCA_047635555.1 Candidatus Azotimanducaceae bacterium | reverse complement strand
CTCTTTCGCTACTGCATCGACCACTCTGGTCGACTGGAGATCTGATTCGCTGGCGGCGAGGAGCCTCGCAGCGACGTGCAACGTTATCGGCGCTCAGCCACAATCAACATGCGGCGTGACGAACACGTGCCAATGCGCCTCATCTATTTGCGTGACTCTCACGGCTGGCATGGCAACCAACTTGGTCACGCAGACGATTCAGTCGTCGAGAACGAGGCCGTCAAGAGAAGACCAGCGATGGTCAGTCACCGTGTTGTCACAGTTGCAGGAGGCCCTGTTCCAGTCGATACCGCAGGCCGGGCAGAGGCCTTTGCAGTCGGGCTGGCAGACCTGTTCGGCGTCGAGTTCGATGAGAGCCAACTCGCGAACCATCGGGACGAGGTCGAGTTGACCGTTATCGATTGGGTAGGCCTCTTCGTCGATCGTGTCGATCTGGTAGCGCTCGTCGATGTCGACTTGGGCCACACCAGACAGGTCCTTGAGGCAGCGACGACACGGTGCCGACCAGGGCGCTCCGACAGTTCCGGTGACGGCGATCCCGTCGTTCATCGACTCGAGTTCGATTGCGACGTCAATCTCGCCGTTCAGTCGCTCGTGAACGACACCGAGCGCCTCGGCCGAGATTTCCTCGATCACCGGCAGGGTTGCTCCCGGCCGCCGCAACAGCTCGACCGCATTAATTCGAAGAGGCCGCAGCAAATCCACCATTGAGAAAACGCTACCGCAAGCCCGTCACTCCGAGAGTCCGTTCCTCAGTCTTTCGTCACCAGCGGCGATCACGGTTCGGCGAGGTCAAGAAAGCGCTCACCCGAATTGGCAGCGCTGCACACCAGCGGCGATCACGGTTCGGCAAGGTCAAGAAAGCGCTCACCCGAGTTGGCCTCCGCCAACGAGCGGTGAGCGCTGACGCAGAGATCGCCGAAGCTGGCGCCGCTGCTAGTGGTCTTGGTCGAAGAAGGCGGAAGAGGCAAGCGAATCGTCGACAACCGGCAGGCCACCTGTGTTCGTTGCGTCCGGTTGCGGATCACCGATCGCCAAGCGCTGGCGCCCGGCGTTGACCGTCTTCTGCAACTTGTCGAGCAGAATCTCAAAGCTGCCCAACCGCTGGTCGAGGAAGTCTTCGGTCTCGTGCTTCAAGCGCCGGGAGTCGGCGTCGGCGGTCTCCATGACGGTCCGAGCTCGCTGCTCAGCGGCACGCACCACTTCGGTGCGCTGGACCATGCGCTCGGCACGGACACGAGCAGCTTCGAGTAGTTCGTCGGCTTCGCGACGAGTTTTGGCGACGAAGTCCTGTCGCTCCTTCAGCATCCAACGCGCCTGACGGAGTTCGTCGGGGAGGCGGTGGAGTGCTTCGTCGAGCAGTTCGACGACCTCGTCGCGGTCGATGCGCGGCGACGACGACAACGGCATCGTTGGTGCGTCGGCGATGATGTCGATGACACGGCGGAGCAGTGTTTCGGCGTCGCCAACCGGCCCCATCGGAGCACCGGGCTCCGGGTAGGTGTCGTCGATCTCTTCGTACTCGTCGTAGTTGTCGTCGTAACTCATTTGCGTTCCTGCTTATCTGCGAAGACGGTGCGCAACGCGACGGCAACAGTGGCCGGCACCAAATGCCCGATTTCCTCACCGTACTTCGCAATCTCCCTCACGAAGCGACTGCTGATGTAGCCCAGCCCGGGCGAGCACGGAAGGTACACGGTGCGAATACCTGTGACGGCGTGATTGTTCTGGGCCATCTGCTGTTCGATTTCGAAGTCTTCGCTGTTGCGGAGCCCCTTGACAATGAAGTCGACACCGAGATTCGCAGCGGCCTGAACGGCGAGCCCGGTCTGCGCTTCGACGGTGACACCATCGAGATGCGCGAGCGCTTGCTCGGCAAGTTCGATCCGTTGGGCAACCGGGAACAGACCGCTCGCTTTCGCGTGGTTGTGCATCACAGCGACGACCACGTCTCCAAAGAGTTCGTGCGCCTGTTCGATGACGTCAATATGCCCGAGATGCAGCGGATCAAAGCTGCCCGGATACATCACTCGCTGAGGTTGCGCGCTGGAACCGATCACTCGCCCGACACTAGTTCGACGCGTTCGAAGAAGGTCACCATTGTGCGTCCGTACTTCTTTTCGCGGGTGATCTTCCACCCATCTGGACAGTCAATCGAGCGACCCGATTCTGCGATCACGAGGTCAGCGCGGACCACTCGCAGCAGCTCGGCCCAGGCATCGAAACCGTACGGCGGATCGGCCAGGACGATGTCGCAATCGATTGCCGACGCTGTTGCCATCGCGTCTGAGGTGATCACCTTGGAACGGTCGCGCAGCCCGAGCGCGTCGAGGTTTTCCTCGAGAACGCGAAGAACCGTCCGATCGCGTTCGACGAACACGCAGCGTTCGGCGCCTCGCGACAGCGCTTCGATCCCGACGGCACCGGTGCCAGCAAACAAGTCGGCGACGATCGCGCCGTCAAGCACGCCTGAACTCCCAAGCGAGTTGAAAATCGCCTCACGCACTCGATCGGTTGTTGGTCGAGTGGATGTCCCGTCCGGCGACACAATCTTTCGACCACCCAGTTCTCCAGCCACTACACGCATCCGAGCGATGATAGGGGCACACTGGGGTCGTGCTCGCTCCCCCGCCACAGATCACCTGCATCGACTGCGGCGGCCGCTGCTTCCTCCTGACGATGCCACGTGAAGACGGCACGTGGGAAGTCGACGACGTCGTTGCCTACCGCTGCGAGGATTGCCTCGACCGATGGGACCTCGTACTCGACGAGTCAGACATCGAGAGTGACGGCCGCCCCGACTGGTAGCCGGTCACACTGTGCCTGGCACAGTGTGACCGCTGATCAGGACTTGGCGAGGAACTCTTCGTCTTGATCGCTGAATACGAGATCGAGTTCGTCGGCCAAGCTCGAGTGCTTCGCCAGATCCGGATCGCCGTCAACGATTTCGAACGCCGCCCCGCGAGCCAGCTCGACGAGCTTGCGATCGCGTCGGAGCGACGCCAACTTCAGATCGCTTCGACCCTTCTGTGCGGTCGACATCAGTGTGCCTTCGCCCCGCAGGTCGAGATCGACTTCGGCAAGTTCGAAACCATCGGTCGTAGCGACCAACGCTTCGACACGAGGGTTTCCGACAACTGCGTTGCCCTCGTCGTCTTCTTTCTGCTGAGTTACCAGCCAACAGGTCGAAGCGTGCTCGCCACGACCGACGCGACCACGCAGCTGGTGAAGCTGGGCGATGCCGAAGCGATCAGCATCGAGGATCGCCATCACGGTTGCATTCGGTACGTCGACGCCGACCTCGATGACCGTGGTTGCGACGAGGACATCGAGTTCACCGCGACGGAACCGGTCCATGGTGACCGCCTTCTCGTCGGACGGCAGCTTGCCGTGGAGCATGCCCAACCTGAGCCCCTGGAGTTCGCCGAAGGCAAGCCGTTCGAGAGTCTCTTCGGCAGATGCAACTTCGAGTTTCTCGCTTTCGCCGACAAGCGGACAGACGACATACGCCTGACGGCCAGCGGCAACTTCGTCTTTGATGTCGTTCCATACCCCCGCTTCCATGAGGCCGCCGTCGGCCCACATGGTGACGATCGGCGTTCGGCCCGGCGGCAGTTCGTCAAGGACGCTGACGTCGAGGTCACCGTAAACGGTCATTGCCGCCGTACGCGGAATGGGTGTCGCCGTCATGACCAAGGTGTCGGGCACCGCGCCATTGGCCGTCTTCGAGCGAAGCGCGGCACGTTGCTCGACACCGAACCTGTGCTGTTCGTCAACCACGACGACACCGAGGCTTGAGAAATCGACGGTGTCTTGGATCAGTGCGTGCGTCCCGATGGCGATGTCGACGCTGCCGTCGGCGAGCCCTGCAAGCACCTGCTTGCGATCGGCGCCGGTCACCCGGTTCGTCAGAAGTTCAACACGGAGCGGTCGATCGCCGAACAAGTTGCCCGGGTCGGGCACCGTCACACCATCGAGCATTGCGCGAACGCTCGTGGCGTGCTGTTCGGCAAGCACTTCGGTCGGCGCCATCAACGCACCCTGATGTCCACCATCGACGGCTGCCAGCAATGCAGCGACAGCCACGACGGTCTTGCCGGAGCCGACATCACCCTGAAGTAACCGATGCATGGGCTGGGTGCTACCGAGGTCGGCATTGATCTCTTCGATGGTCCGCGTCTGGGCCCCCGTCAACGGGAATGGCAGCGACTCGTAGAACCGTTTGACAAGCGGGCCGCCAATCGTGTGCACAATCCCGAGCGAGTCGCGTTCCAGAGCTCGCTTGCGCAGGACCAAGACGAGTTGCACCCGAAGGAGTTCGTCAAACGCGAGCCGGTATCGGGCCAACTCCTTCGTCTTCATGTCATCAGGGAGATGGATTCCTGCAAGCGCTTCGGACCGATCGATCAGCCTGTGACGCCGACGGATCGCCTCGGGCACCGGGTCGGCAATGGTCCGTTCAGCGCATCGACGGAGCGTTTCTTCGACCCATCCGGCCATCTCCCAGGTATTGATCTGCGCCTTTTCGCTTTGCGGGTAAATCGGCACGATCTTGCCGGTGCGGTCCCCGATCAGGTCGACGACAGGATTCGACATCTGCAGGCCACCTCGATAGGTGTCGGCCTTGCCGAAGAGTGCGACGTGCAGCCCTTCTTTAAACTGCCGTTCGCGCCACGGCTGGTTGAAGAACACCAGGTCCATCCGGCCAGACCCGTCACCCACATTGACGTTGATCATCGACCTGCGGTTGCGGGTTGTGCGCTTCGTGACCGATCGGATCGTGACGAGCACGAGTGCCTCCTGACCAGGGATGAGGTCGGCAATGCGCGCCTCGTTGGTTCGATCGATCCATCGCCGCGGGTAGGTGGTGACCAGGTCGAGCAGGTTGGCAATCCCCACCATGGCCAGCGACGCCTGCTTCTTCGGTCCGACGCCACGCAATCGCTCAACAGGAATCAGCGACAGATCCCGCATCGTGATCGGCCCCAGCTCACTCATCAGGTACCAAACTTAGCGAGACGCCAACATTCCCACGTTCGTGTCGAGATTTCTGCAGACTGTCCAACGGAAACTTCGACGCAAACGGCTATTCAACGCCGAACAAGTACGGGTAAAGAGGTTGACCGCCGCGCTGGACTTCGACGGCGATGTCGCCACGATGGTCGCTCAGCCAGCCCTCAATCGCTGCGGTTGACTCCGCGGTTGCGTCTTGGCCGGTGATGATCGTCACCAGTTCGGCATCGTCGTCAAGAAGATGCTCAAGGAGTGCAATCGACACGCTGTGCGGCGAATCGCTGATGGCTGCGATGCCGTCACCCTTCACAATGCCAATCCAATCGCCTTCCTTGATCGGGCCGGCATCGGAATTTGTATCGCGGATCGCTCGGGTGACTTCGCCGGTCGCTACTGACTCAGCAGCTTCAACCATCTGGGCGTAGTTGACATCGGCAGACGCCTCTGGGTCGTACACGACAAGGGCAGCAAGCGCTTCCGGCATCGATGTGGTCGGTACCACCATCACATGCTTGGCGCTGAGGGCGTTGACCTGATCCGCGACGGGGATGATGTTCTTGTTGTTCGGCAAAATGACTACTTGGTCGGCGTTGACCGCAGCGACGGTGTCGAGGAGTTCGGAGGTCGACGGATTCATCGTCTGGCCGCCCATGACAACACCTTGCACACGCAATTGGGCGAACAGTTCAACGAGACCTTCACCGGAACACACTGCAACGACGGCCGTGGTGACGGGCGTCAGCCCGCCCCCGGCCTTGGTGATGCTGGCGTTGGTTTTACCGCCGGTCATCGCTGCTTCGCGTTTGGCGTGTTCTTCGTCGACCTCCTCGAAGAGGTCGGTCACACGAATCTGCTTCGGGCGGCCGCCAAGGTCGAGCGGCACCTCAATCGCTGCGCCGATGTCGTTGGTGTGGACGTGGCAGTTCCAAATTCCGTCGCCGCCGACGACGACGATCGAGTCGCCGATTGCACCCCAACCCTGCTTGAAGGCACCGATCTGCTCATCGGCGAGATCCATCAAATACATCACTTCGTATCGCTGGTCGGCCACGTCAACTTCGTCAGCGCCGCCAATCTTGGTGCTGCCCGATCGCTGCGCCGGTTGGTCGAATGCTGCTGCGACAGCCCCGCCGGTGCCGTCGTCTTCTTCGGGTTCGGGAAGCGCTTCACCATCGACCACGTGGAGGGCCGAATCGAGCAGCAGTAGGAATCCGGCACCGCCAGCATCGACGACGCCGGCGTCTTTCAAGACCGCCAGTTGCTCCGGCGTGTTCGCCAACGCAATCCGGCCCGCAGCCTGCGCTGCACGCACGACTTCAACGAGCGACCCACCTGCATCGGCCGCCTCTTTTGCTCCGTCGGCGCTCAGCCGAACCACCGTGAGGATCGTTCCTTCAATCGGCTTCAGCACAGCTTGGTAGGCGCCGGTTGCTGCAGCCTGTAGCGCTTCGGCGAACTTCGCACCGGTGACGGGCGCCTGCGTCTTGAGCGTCGTGGCGATGCCGCGCATGATCTGGCTCAAAATCACACCACTGTTGCCACGGGCCCCCATCAGCGAGCCGTGACTGATCGCATCGCACGTGGCATCAAGGTCGTCAGGATCGGTTCCGTCCATCTCTGCAACAACGGCGTCGAGCGTGCGCGCCATGTTCGTGCCAGTGTCGCCATCAGGGACCGGGTACACGTTCAACCGGTTCAAACCGCCCGCATGAGCCCTGACGGCATCTCGGAAGGTTCGAACCGTGTCGCGCAGTGCTTCGGTGTTCAACCGTTCAAGTGTTGGCACGACAAAATAGGTTAGAGGTTGTGTGGCACATGGCCTTGAGTCAAGCGAAGCTTCTGAGCAAGTTGCGGTCCGCAGTTGTGTTGGTAGCCTCACATGGCTGTTTCAGGCACCAGCGTGCTCTGAACAAATCTGACTTGAAGCGAATCGTCGCAGGAGAATCCAATGGCATCTAAGTGTGAATCGTGTGGCAAGGGCCCGTCATGGGGCATGGCTGTGTCGCACTCGCACCGTCGTACAAAGCGACGCTGGAACCCGAACATCCAGCGTGTTCGTACGCTGGTGAACGGTACAACCAAGCGTCTGAACGTCTGCACCGGCTGCATTAAGTCCGGCAAGATCGTCAAGGCCGGCTGAGGCCGAGCCTTCAGTTCATCTCATGCAGGGCGTCATCAAGGCTTACGACCCCACAACCGGGGACGGTCTCGTCATGTGCGACACCGACCTCAATGATTACGAGCTTGCTGGCAACGCGCTGGCAGGGTCGATATTTCGCATGGTGCGTCAAGGCCAGCGCGTGATTTTCGAACTCGACGATGCCGGCCGAGCTACCAAGCTCAGCCTTGGCTCCGAGATCGATATGAAGACCCCCGGCCACTGAGCCAAAGTGGCTCGTCCGGGCGAGATCAGGCGGCGGGCCCTACTGATCTGTCCTGGTGATCGTCTGGGAAGCCCATATCGTTTTTCGTGATGAGGTATTCGCACATCAGATAGTGCGCTCTAACCAAGCTGCCCATTGCCTACTGGGCCTCCTCTTCGCCTATCGTCGGTTTCGAACACTTTCGAACACAAGCATCGCCTGATCGGGGAGCACCGAATGAGTGGAACCACCAGTAATCAACGTCTCAAGGACTGGGTCGCCGAGTGGGCCGCCATCATGCAGCCGGCCGACATCTATTGGTGCGACGGTTCCGCTGACGAATACGAGCATCTCTGCCAGCAATTAGTCGAGAGCGGAACGTTCACCAAGCTCGACGAAGCAAAGCGCCCAAACAGCTACTGGGCGCACTCAGATCCCGGCGACGTCGCCCGCGTCGAAGACCGGACGTTCATCTGCTCGGCCACCGAAATAGAAGCTGGCCCGAACAACAACTGGCGCGACCCGGCCGAAATGCGCGCTGAAATGCGCCGCCTCTACACCGGTTGCATGCAGGGTCGCACGATGTACGTCGTGCCGTTCTCCATGGGCCCGCTCGGTTCGCCGATCGCTCACATTGGCGTGCAGCTCAGCGACTCCGCTTACGTCGCCACGAACATGCGCATCATGACGCGCATGGGTCAAGGCGCGCTCGACGCACTTGGTGACGACCAGTGGGTGCCTTGCCTTCACTCCGTCGGCGCACCGCTTGCTGATGGCCAGGCTGACGTCCCTTGGCCCTGCGATGCCGAAAACAAGTACATCGTCCACTTTCCCGACACCCGCGAGATCATGTCGTATGGCTCCGGCTACGGCGGCAATGCGCTACTCGGCAAAAAGTGTTTTGCACTTCGTATCGCTTCGGTCATGGCACGTGATGACGGTTGGCTCGCCGAGCACATGCTCATCCTGAAGCTCACCAACCCGCAGGGGGAGTCGAAGTACATCGCAGCCGCCTTCCCGTCAGCCTGCGGCAAGACCAACCTCGCAATGCTCGTCCCGACGATCCCCGGCTGGAAGGCCGAGACCATCGGCGACGACATCTGCTGGATGAAGATCGGCGACGACGGCCGGCTCTACGCCATCAACCCCGAAGCTGGTTTCTTCGGCGTCGCACCCGGCACCAGCAACAAGACAAACCTCAACGCCATGGAAACACTCTGGGGGAACTGCATCTACACCAACACGGCACTCACCGACGACGGTGATGTCTGGTGGGAAGAGATGACCGACACTCCCCCGGCGCGTGCCACCGATTGGCGCGGCAACCCCTGGAACCCTGAAGTCACAACGCCTGCTGCACACCCGAACGCCCGCTTCACCGCACCGGCATCGCAGTGCCCGTCCGCCGCTCCCGAGTGGGAAGATCCGGCTGGCGTGCCGATCTCAGCAATCCTCTTCGGCGGCCGCCGCCGTACCACGGTGCCGCTCGTGACCGAAGCCAACGACTGGGATCACGGCGTGTTCCTCGGCTCGATCATGGCCTCTGAGAAGACTGCTGCGGCTGAAGGCGTGCAGGGCGAACTTCGCTTCGATCCGATGGCCATGCTGCCGTTCTGTGGCTACAACTACGGCGACTACTTCGCCCACTGGCTCTCGATGAAGGACCGCACCGACGTGGCGAACCTGCCGAAGATCTTCTTCGTCAACTGGTTCCGTCGTGACGAAGACGGTCGATTCTTGTGGCCTGGATTCGGTGAGAACAGCCGAGTGCTCAAGTGGATCTTCGAGCGAGTCGACGGCACCGTCGATTCCATCGACTCACCGATCGGCAAGCTCCCAGTTCCTGATCAGCTCGACCTCTCGGGTCTCGACATCAATCAGGCTGATCTCGACACACTGCTCGCCGTCGATACCGAAGGATGGAAGGACGCAGTGTCTCAGATCCGCGAGCACTTCGACCGTTTCGGCGACCGACTTCCAGCCGAGTTGAACGCCGCAGTCGACCAGCTCGAAGCAGCCCTGTAGTCACGCAAACGGCCCGGTCACACTGTGCCTGGCACAGTGTGACCGGGCTTTTTCGCGTTGGGCTGAAAACGACAAAGGCCGGGCCTTGCGGCCCGGCCTTCAATCAGTTCGAATTGTGTTCAGTTGCCGGAGACAACCGAGACAGCCTTGCGGCCTCGGTAGTTACCGAACTGCACGACGCCATCAGCGAGTGCGAACAGTGAATCGTCTTTGGCCTTACCGACGTTTGTGCCGGGGTGGAATCGAGTTCCACGCTGGCGAACAATGATGGCTCCGGTGCGAATATCTTCGCCACCGAAGACCTTCACGCCGAGGCGTTGTGCGTTGGAGTCACGGCCGTTGCGGGTTGACCCGCCGCCCTTTGTCTTTGACATGAGAAGTCAGCGCCCTTTTAGTTGGGGAAGTTGATGGACGTAATTTCGACCACGTCATACTTCTGACGATGGCCGTAACGACGATGGTTGTTGGTGCGGCGTTTGAAGGTGAAGCCGTTGATCTTCGGACCCGCTGCGCGGCCGACGATCTTGCCGGTGACTGAAGCTCCTACGAGCTCGTCGGCCGTTGCCAGTACAGTTTCGCCGTCGACGAGCATGACGGGGGTGAGCGACACGTCGCTACCTTCGTCTGCGCCGAGCAGTTCGAGCTGCACTCGCTGGCCTTCAGCCACTTTTTCCTGCTTGCCGCCTGAGGCGATTACTGCGTACATAGCGATAATCGATGATAACGGCTCATTGACGCGAATGCTCCTGTGACGGTCG
The DNA here is from genome assembly GCA_047635555.1 of Candidatus Azotimanducaceae bacterium. Classification (GTDB taxonomy): domain Bacteria; phylum Actinomycetota; class Acidimicrobiia; order Acidimicrobiales; family Ilumatobacteraceae; genus Ilumatobacter_A. The sequence continues at coordinate 1,528 of JBLIKS010000064.1, read as the reverse complement.
CTGTTCGCGAAGCCTCAGTCTGCATCGGAATCAGCGATCTGTTCAGATTCACGTGCGGCGCCAGCAAAAATTCCCTTGGCCATCAGCGATGTTTCCTGCTTCCGGCGGCCCCGATAGATAAGTGCTCGCTCACGGTGAATGCCACTGTCACCAGGCTCAGCCCATCCGGCCAAGTCGGCCAAATGGCAGGCCAGCCGATGATCTCCCTGCTCAGCGACACTCCGGGCACGATCGATCAGCACGCTGGCGCCGCCGGCGAGGGAGGCCAGTTCGGTCGCAAGGACCGCATCGGGCGACGGCTTGAGCCGGCTGGGCGCACCGTCCCACCACCCGCCGAACTGCCGCCACACCCCGCGTACAACGAATTCGGGCTCGTCGTAGAGCGGCCGGAGATAGGGCTTACTGAGCAGATCTTCGGGGACCGTGACCGAATGCACGATGGTGTCAAGAACTTCACCTGCATTCATCATGTCGACGACCTCACGAACAATGAGCTCCAAGCAGGTGGCGACGTCATCGAGCACGCGAGCGATGCGGTCCTTGCCTTCGATTGGCAACCCGTGTGCTGGAAGCAGCAGTTCTGGCCCCTTCGCGATCATTTTGCGGAGCGCTTCAGCCCACTCGATGGGGTACCGCTGAACCTTTTGCGGATTCCCTGCGTTCGGGAAATTCCAGATGAAGAAGTCGCCTGAAGTGATCCACTTCTCTTCGGGAAACCATCCCCACAGGTGATCATCGGTCTCGCCACGCGCATGGTGCAGCTCGATGGTCCGGTTGCCGATCTCGAGCACGTCGTGATCGTCGACAATGTGGTCGGGTCGGTGCGTGTTCGATGGGATGAACTCGGGGAGCGCCCCCATCGCGTAGTCGCCAGCGACTCCCCCGAACTGGCGAGCGTTGATCTGGACGTTCCAGTCGTTCGTCTTGGCGTATCTGTCGAATCGGACGTCGACGTTGCGGTGACCGACCACGGTGATGTCGTCGTAGGCGGCGTCGAAGGCGACGCTGCCACCGACGTGATCGGCATGTCCGTGGGTGTACACAATGTGGGTGACTGGATCGCTGGTCCACCCCTTGATCGCCTCGACGATTCGCTGGCCGGTCTGCACGTGCGACGCATCGAAGGCCACGAGCCCCTCACCGGTGTCTGCCACGATGCTGTGACTGAAGCTCTCGACGATGGCGAGGCCATCGGCGACTTCGGAAAGTTCGTTGCTGATCCGGTTGAACGGACGGTCAGTCAGCCCGTTATCGATGACATCATTGGACAGCGCGAGCAGGTCAGCCATGGACCGACTCTACGCATTTCGAATCTGCTCAGATGCAGCAGGCGTCGTCCTCGCCGCCGGCACCGGGCATCGCCTGGAATTCGATCGCCAATGACTTGGTCAGTTTGCCTTTCGTGACAATCCGCATCTGCTCGGCCATACCAATGAGCTGCGGGGTGATCAGAATCCGAAAGTCCTCGTGGCGCAGCTTCCGGTACGGACCGAGGTTCTTGTTCTTGACGTTGGTGTCGACCGACACC
>JBLIKS010000063.1:0-11926 GCA_047635555.1 Candidatus Azotimanducaceae bacterium | reverse complement strand
GCGTCGAGCGTCGCGGTCATGACACGGCTCGCTTTGGTAGTGATCCGTGGACCGCTGGCCAGTGCTGGCTGAGCCGGTCGAGTCGGTCGGCACATCGGCGAACGACTGTTGCGCACATGCCTTCATCAGTTCGGAACTGCTCACGAAATTCCAGCCGCTCGACGTCGACGGTGAGTTCTCGGAGATCGGTGAGCAGCTGGCGGGTCGAACGAGTGATGGTGCGCATGTCGTCTTCCTTTCGTGACGGGCTCATCATCGACCAGAGGCTGGCCTTCGATTGACAACGAGTGGGACTTCAGGAATTGAAAGGCTGACTTTAACACACCCTTTTGAAATGGTCCATTGTTGACTATCTTTTCTTGCGCCATAGACTTTGGCCAATCGTGTTGTGGTCGCTCCTTGTCGTTCATCTCTTGGGGGTCGCCATCGTTTCGGTGGTTGGCGCACGCCTTGCGCGATGGTCATTTCTCGTTGCCGCGCTGCCCATGGCGTTCTCGGCAACCGTCGCCGCCATTGCGCTGGTCGATCAGACGACGACCCGTGCGGAGTTCACGTGGGTCGGCCCACTCGATCTGACGATTGCGCTGCGACTCGACGCCTTCTCGTCGTTCATCGCCCTCCTCGTCTCCGGCATCGGGGTGCTCGTCTGCGTCTATGCAGCCGGCTATTTCTCAGCCTCCGCGCAGGGCGTCGGCCGATTCGCCGCAACACTGCTCGGCTTCTCGACCGCAATGCTCGGCCTGGTCCTCGCCGACACCGTCTGGACAATGTTCCTCTTCTGGGAGCTCACCTCGATCACCTCATTCCTGCTCGTCGGGCACCAGCGGACCGATCCGGTGGCCAGAACCGCAGCGCGACGCGCCCTCGTGATCACCGCAGGTGGCGGCCTCGTGCTGCTTGGCGGGTTCGTCGTGCTAAACGATGCCGCTCCCGGCCGGTACCTCAGCGATCTGGAACCGGTCACCGGCACTGGCGCGACCGTCGCAGCCGTCTTGATCCTCATCGCAGCTGCCACAAAGTCGGCCCAAGTCCCGTTCCACATCTGGTTGCCCGGCGCCATGAAGGCACCGACGCCGGTGAGCGCCTACCTGCACTCGGCCACGATGGTGAAAGCTGGCGTCGTCCTCGTCGCCGTGGCATCGCCGGCGCTCGCGCAGACCTCGGTCTGGACACCCCTTGGCGTCACGTTCGGAACCGCCTCGATGGTTTGGGGCGCCATCGGTGCGCTCCGCCATCTCGACGCCAAGCTGATCTTGGCGTGGGGCACCGTCTCTCAGCTCGGATTGATGATCGTGCTGCTGTCGTTCGGGTCGGGCAAGGCCGTCTTCGCCGCGGTATCGATCCTGTTCGCCCACGCCATTTTTAAGGCGGCGCTCTTCATGATTGTCGGCGAAATCGACATCCGGACCGGCACGCGTGACATTCGTGAACTGTCAGGCCTCTACCGGTCGATGCCTCTCGCCTACGGCGTTGCACTCGTGTCGTCGCTGTCCATGGCCGGCGTGCCACCGATGCTCGGCTTCCCTGCAAAGGAGGCGGCGGTTGAAGCGGCCCTCGGCCTCAGTGGCGGCGAGCGCACCGTTGCTCTGATCTCGATTATTGGTGGATCGGTCCTCACGGTGGCCTACACGGCTCGCTTCATCCTCACTGTGTTCCACGGCGGCAACGGCACCCCGACTGCGGTGACTCCTCGGCGATCGCTGATGGCCGCGCCAGCTGCATTCCTTGGCGCCTGCACACTCTTTGGCTTCGCGTTCCTCGGGAACATCACCAACTGGGTTCGCCCCGCTGCCGTCACGATCAACAACAAGGCCGAGGTCTACTCACTGATCCGCTGGCCGGGGCTCACCGACGCGTTCTTGATTTCGGCAGGGATCGTCGCTGCAGGCGCCGCACTTGGGTGGGCCATCAGCCGTCGCGCTACCGACACCGCCCCGCGCACAATCGGTGCCGACACGGTCGATACGAGCATCGACGGATCGATCACGATCGCACGTCATATCGCAGCGCGCGTCCAACACGGATCGCTGCCTGGCTACGTGCTCACCATGGTTGCCGTCGCCGCGCTTGCCACCATCCCATTCATCGGCTCGATCGACTTCGACATGATCACCGGTGCCGACAATGCCGCCCAAATGGTCCTCGCAATCTTCGTCGCGGCGAGCGCCGTCGCCTCCACCCAGGTCAGGACGCGGCTCGGAGCAGCCCTCGTGCTCGGCTCCGTCGGTTTCGCCATTGCTGGCCTTTTCGTCACCAGCGGCGCACCTGACCTCGTCCTCACCCAACTGCTTGTCGAAACCGTCATCGTGGTCGGCTTTGTACTCGGCCTCGGTCGCCTCACGACCACGTTCCCCCGCCACGGCGCAATCTGGCAGACCACTCGCATCGGCGTATCACTGATGGCTGCGGCCGCAGTGGCTGTCGGCCTCGCCGCAAGTGCTCGCGGGCCAGTGCCAGCATCGAATGTCGAGCGTTTGAGTGACGAAGCAGTGTCCGAGGGTGGCGGAAAAAATGTGGTCAATGTCATCCTCACCGACATCCGTGCACTCGACACGCTCGGCGAAATCGTCGTGCTCGTCGTCGTGGCAGTCGGCGTGTTGGCGCTGCTGCGTCGCCGACCCGAAGTTGTGCTCTCGCCCGACGAGCCGAGCCGTCTTCCCGAGCCCACTGACAATCTGACGGGAGCCGACCGATGATCGATCAGACCACCGGCCCCTCCCCGATCGTGAGCCTCAGCGTTCGTGCAGCCACGCCGCTGGCGCTGGTCATCGCCGTGTTCGTGTTCTTCGCGGGGCACAACCGGCCGGGCGGCGGCTTTGCCGCGGGTTTGCTGATCGGCGCGGTGCTCGTGCTGCGCAGCATCGCTGGGTTCCCGTTACCGTTCCGCGCAATCCCGCTTCTGGCAACTGGCACGATCATCGCCTGCGCCGTTGCCCTCGCGCCGATGCTCTGGGGCAATGTGTTTCTTGATCAGGTCGTTGTCGAACAGACACTCCCGTTGCTCGGAAAAGTGAAGAGCGGCTCAGCACTGGTCTTTGACATCGGCGTCACCTTGATCGTCTCCGGGCTGATCGTCGCTGTGCTCGACGGGTTCCGTGCCGACCACTTGGCAACGCCTCCGCCTGACTTGGCGAACGAGAAAACAAACGCGGAGAACAACTCATGAGCGCCGCACTGATCGCTGCTGTCGCCGCCCTCGTGGGCTCTGGCGTCTATCTCATCACGTCGCGTTCGCTCAGCCGGATCGTCCTCGGCTTCTCACTGCTCGGCCATTCCGCTGTGCTGGCACTTCTCGCGGCCGGAGGGTCAGCAGGAGCACCGCCGATCGTCGGCAGCTCCGACCGGGCACCATCTGACCCGCTCCCCCAGGCCTTCTCGCTGACCGCCATTGTCATCTCGTTCGGCCTCACGCTATTTGTCTTGGCACTCGCTTCGCGCCAGCGTCAGCTCACGGGTGACGACCTCGTCGAAGACGACGTGGAAGACCGACGCGTCGCACAACTGTCTTCGACACCGGCTGATGACCGCGAAGGTGAGACCGCATGAACGCAATCATCGCACTCGCCATTGTCGGCCCGTTGGCGGCTTCGGGCGTCGGGCTACTCGTTCGAGAGCGGCATCACCTGCGTGACGCGATCACGCTCATGGGCCTGTCGGCCACCGCGCTTGCTGCTATCGCATTGCTGATCGACGTACAGCGCAACGGCACCACCGTCGTACGCGTCGGTGGATGGGACCCCGAGTTGGGCATCGTCCTCGTTGCCGACCAATTCGCCGCACTGATCCTCGTCGTTGCCACCTTGACGATCCTCGTGGTCGACATCTTCGCGATTGGCCAGCGCGGCACCGCGTCGACTGGCGACCAGACCGTTGTCGGGCCAATGCTGCTCGTGCTGACTGCCGGCGTCAGCTTGGCCATCCTGACCGGCGATCTCTTCACCCTCTTCGTCGCGTTCGAATTGATTCTCGTGTCGAGCTATGTGCTGCTCACTCACCAGGGCCGCGCCGCTCAGCTGCGATCCGGCATGACGTACGTCGTCATCAACCTGCTGGCATCAACGTTGTTCCTCCTCGGCCTCGCCTACGTCTACACGGCGACGCGCACAGTCAACATTGCCCTGCTGGCCGAGCGGATCCCCGAACTCGACGATGGTGTTCGCCTCGGCATCGGGCTCTGGTTCCTTGTTGTGTTCGGCACAAAGGCGGCAATGTTTCCGCTGTTCTCGTGGCTGCCCGACAGCTACCCGACCGCACCAACCACCGTCACTGCGGTCTTCGCCGGACTGCTCACGAAAATCGGCGTGTACGTGATGATCCGCTTCCACACCCTGACGGGAATGGACGATCTCGGCCCCGTCATCTTGGTCGCTGCCGGGCTCACCATGCTCGTCGGTGTGGCGGGGGCGCTGGCTCAAAACGATGTGAAGCGGATCCTTTCGTTCCACGTCGTCAGCCAAATTGGCTACATGCTGATGGGCCTCGGCCTGTTCACCGTTGCCGGTGTCGCTGGCGCTGTGCTGTTCCTCGTGCACCAGATCCCGGTCAAGACCGTCATGTTCCTCGTCGGCGGCCTCATCGAAGACGACCAGGGCAACTCAAGCCTCGACAAGGTGGGCGGTCTCGCAGCACGACGACCAATCATCGCAGTGCTCTTCGCAATCCCAGCTTTGAGCCTGGCTGGCATCCCACCGTTCTCCGGCTTCGTTGCCAAGCTGTCGCTCATCGACGCGGGCATCAATGCGGGCTCGGTGGCGATCGTTGTCGTTGCCCTCGTCGCCAGCATGTTCACGCTGCTGTCGATGTCCAAGATCTGGCTCGGCGTGTTCTGGCGTGAACCAACGCCGCCGTCCGAACCCGCATCGTCGAAGGCATCGAAGCGAACGATGAACGGGGCCACCATGGCTGCCGTGGCAGGTACCCTCGCCGTCGTCGCGCTCGCCGGGCCGCTCTGGAACATGAGCGAAGAAATTGCCCGTGACCTCCTCGACGGGCAGACCTATATCGACGAAGTACTCGGCACCGATCGCGGTGGGGTGGCGTCGCCATGAGCGCTCTCATCAACCGCATCAAGCCCCTGGCAACACCACGCATGCTGCTCGCGATTGCTGTACTCGTCATCGCGTGGTGTGGGCTGTGGGAAGCGTTCAGCATCGCCAATGTGCTGTCGGGCATCATCGTTGCCGTCATTGCACTCGTGATCGCCGGGGCGAGCCCAGCCGGTCGCACCGTGCACTTCGGAGCACTGTTCCAGCTGGTCTGGCTCGTCCTCGTCGACCTGGTCCGTTCAACCGCACAGGTGGTGTGGGAGATCCTGACGCCGGCCGACTACACCGACGAGATCATCATCGGCATCGACACCAGGGCCGACTCGTCGGCGCACCTGCTGTTGCTCACCGTGTCAATCACGCTCACCCCCGGCACCGCAATCGTTGACATCGACGTCGACACCGGACGGCTCTACCTGCATCTGCTGCATGCTGACGACGCACCGCAGGTGACCAAGCATGTCGAGCGGCTTGCCGAGTTGGCGTGCCGTGCGTTCCCCACTGCCGATCTGGGAACTGGTTCGACTACTGATCCAGCTACTGATCCGGCTACTGATTCGGCTACTGATTCGATCGCCGTGCCGAATTCTGGGCTGCTTCTAGAAGGGGAGGACACCGCCACATGATTACTTCGATCGCCATTGCACTGTTCGTTGTCTCCAGCCTGTGCGCCATGATCCGCGTCATCCGGGGGCCTGGCCTTGCCGACCGAGTGATTGCACTCGATGTTGCGCTCGTCGCCCTGATGGGAGCGATTGCCACGAAGGCCGCCAGCACCGGGTCAACGACCTACCTGCCGATCGTCGCTGTCGTTGCAATCGTCGGCTTTACCGCGACCGTCGTCATGACGCGCTTCCTCGAACAGGGGTCCAGCTCGTGAACCCGATATCAAGTGCACTCATCCTCATCGGCGCAGTGCTCGCTGTACTGGCCGGTGTCGGCCTGTTGCGCTTCAACAGCGCAGCTGCACGGTTCCATTCCGCCGGCAAAGCCAGCCCGATCGCCTTCATGTTCGTCGCCATCGGCGCAGCCCCCGAAGTCGGCCTGTTCGGCGCGGCGCAACTGGCGGTCGCGGCAGTAGCGCTGGTGTTGACTTTGCCCGCTGCGACCCACTTGTTGTTCAGAGCAACACATCGCACCAGCTCGTCGGCCTATCTTCGTGACGACGCCCTGACCCGAGACCGAATCAGCCAGGCGTCGAAGGAGACCCAGCCGTGAACATGCCCAGCACCAGCACCCTGCGCGATCCCGTGCACGCCCCATCGCCCAACTTGCCGTCGTGGACGTTCCTCACCAACCACGCCCACGTGATGGTCGCACTCGATCGAGACCCCGACCTACGCCAGCGCGATCTGGCCTATGCGGTCGGCATCACCCAGGGCGCAGTGCAACGTATTCTTGACGAACTCGTCCAGGCCGGATTCTTACGGCGCGAGAAAGTCGGCCGGCGGAACCACTACGAGATCGTCGCCAAAGAGTCGCTCCGGCACCCGCTCGAGGTCAAGCACAACATCGGCGAACTCCTCACCATGCTCCGCGACTAACTGTCACACCGAGGTCAGACCTCGGTGTGACAGTGGCGCTACACCGGGCGTGGCACCGGGCGTGACCGGAGCGTGACAGTGGGGCATCGATTCTTGTCATGTCTCGACCTTGTTCCACAAGGTTCTGTCGTACTACTTTCTGGCGCATGGATGGTCAGCGGCGCAGGCCTCGTGGGCCCAAGCGCACGCGCTCGGTCGTCGGTGATCAGCCGCCGTTTGCACAGCCCCGGATGACAATGCCTCCGACCCAGGTGGTGTCCGACGACGAACTCGAAGCCATTCACCTGGCCTCGCTCCGGGTGCTAGCCGAAATCGGCGTCGACTTTTTGCACCCCGAGGCTCGCACAATGCTGGCAGCAGCCGGTGCGCGTGTCGACGGCAACCGCGTGCGGCTGGACGCCGACATGATCGGCGAGTACCTCGCACACATCCCGAGCGAGTTCACGCTGCACGGCCGGTTGCCGGGCCGGAATCTGCAGATCGGTGGCAACTGGGTCACCTTTGCATCCGTGGCGAGCGCGCCGAACTACGTCGGTCTCGACGGGCAGCGGCGCACCGGCGACCGGGCCGGCTACCAGGACTTCCTCAAACTCGGACAGATGCTCAACTCGGTCCATACGTTCGCCGGGTATCCGGTCGAGCCAGTCGACCTGCACGCATCGATCCGCCACCTTGAAGCCGGCTACGACGCGCACACGCTGACCGACAAGTCGTTCCACATCTACTCACTGGGCAAGCAGCGCAACCTCGACGGCATCGAGATGGCGCGTCTCTCGCGCGGCGTCGATCATGAGACGTTCGAGCGCGAACCGAGCCTCTCGTCGATCATCAACGCCTCGTCGCCGCTGCGGTACGACCATCCGATGCTCGAAGGCATCATTCAAATGTCGGCGCGCAACCAGGTGATCATCATCACGCCGTTCACACTTGCCGGCGCCATGGCACCGATCACCTTGGCTGGTGCACTGGTCCAGCAGAACGCCGAGGCGTTGGCCGGGCTGGTATTCACGCAGGTCGTCCGCAAAGGTGCCCCTGCGGTGTACGGCGGGTTCACGTCGAACGTCGACATGCGCTCGGGCGCGCCAGCGTTCGGCACGCCCGAATATGCGAAGGCGGCCTTAGTCGGCGGGCAGTTGGCACGCCGCTACAACCTGCCGTATCGGTCGTCGGCAGTGAGCGCCTCGAACGCCGTCGACGCCCAGGCCGGGTACGAGACAACATGGGCGTTGTGGGGCGCAATCATGGGCGGCGCGAACTTCGTGATGCACGGCGCCGGCTGGATGGAGGGCGGCCTCCATGCGAGCTACGAAAAGATGGTCATCGACGCCGACCTTCTGCACATGGTCGGCCAGTTCCTCAAACCACTCGATCTGAGCGACGACGCGCTCGGCGTCGATGCGATCGCAGGGGTCGGTCCGGCCGGCCATTTCTTTGGCGAAGCGCATACGCAGGCGCGCTACCAGACCGAGTTTTACGGCCCGATGGTGAGCGACTGGCGCAACTGGGAAACGTGGACCGAGGCCGGTTCACCTACCGCCAGCACCCGCGCCAACGAACTCGCCGGAGAGATTATCGAGCAGTACGAACCGCCTCCGATGGACGACGCAATCCGTGCCGAACTGCGCGATTTTGTCGACCGCCGAATCAACGAAGGCGGCGTCGAAACCGATTTCTAGGACGAGTTGGTGCCAGGCACCAACTCGTCCGCACCATCGAAAGTGGAAGCAGAACCATGAAGACACAGGCACAGGTAGTGGTGATCGGCGGCGGGGTGGTGGGCGCGTCGGTGCTGTATCACCTGACGCTGGCGGGCTGGACCGACGTGATGATGGTCGAGCGACGCGAGCTCACGCACGGATCCACGTGGCACTCGGCGGGCGGCATGCATACTCTCAACGGCGACCCGAACGTCGCTGCGCTTCAGCGGTACACCGTCGAGTTGTACGACAAGATCCAGGCCGAGTCAGGCCGTGACTGCGGTATTCACATGACCGGCGGCCTGCAGCTTGCTGACACACCCGAGCGGATGGACTATCTCCGGATGGCCCACGCCCGCGGTCGGTACCTCGGCATGGAGACCGAGCTGGTGTCGCCCAAGGAGGCCCACGAGCTGGTGCCGTTCCTTGATCCGAAGTACTTCGTCGGAGCGATGTACGACAAGCACGAAGGCCACGTTGACCCATCGGGCGTCACGCACGCCTACGCCGAGTGCGCTCAGCAGCGCGGCGCTGAGATCAACAAGTACGTGTGGGTGCACGACATCACGCGCGCCCCCGACGGCACGTGGGATCTGCACGTGCACGACACGCGTCAAAATCAAGACCTCGGGATTATCAACTGCGAGCACTTCGTCAATGCTGGCGGCTTGTGGGCGCGTGAGGTCGGCCGGATGACTGGGCTCGAGTTGCCGATCCTGGCCATGGAGCACATGTACCTGATCACCGAAGAGGTACCGCAGCTCAAAGAATGGCGACAGTCATCAAAAATGCCCGGCTTCCACGTTGTCGATCTCGGCGGCGAGATTTATATGCGCGAAGAGGGCAATTCACTGCTGCTCGGCACCTACGAGCGCAAGGGCGTGCCGTGGGCGCCACATCAGACCGACTGGAATTTCGGCGCCCAGCTGCTGACACCCGACTTGGAACGCATTGGCGACAACCTCGAGGTCGGCTTCAACCACTTCCCGATCTTCCAGGAGATCGGCATCAAAGACACGATCAACGGGCCGTTCACTTTCGCGCCAGACGGCAACCCGCTGATCGGACCGGTCAAGGGCCAGCCCGGCCACTGGTTGGCGTGCGGCGTGATGGCTGGGCTCAGCCAAGGCGGCGGCGTCGGGCTGAGTATGGCGAACTGGATGACCGAGGGCGACCCCGGCTTCGACGTCTGGGGCATGGACAATGCCCGCTTCGGCGACTGGGCGACCCCGCGCTACACGAACTCCAAGGTGCGCGAGAACTACGGGCGGCGTTTCAGGATCACGTTCCCGAACGAGGAGTTGCCTGACGCTCGCGAGCACATGCAGTCGCCAATCCACGACCGCCTCGACTCGCACAACGCGGTGTGGGGCGCGTCGTATGGCCTCGAAGTAGCGCTGTGGTTCCAGACCCACGGCAAGGCAGAAGAAACAGTGACCTTCCGACGTTCAAACGCGTTCGACGTGGTGGCCGAAGAAGTGTCCGCTGTGCGTAACGGCGTCGGCATGTTCGAGACAACGGGCTATGCCAAATACGAGGTGACCGGCACCGGTGCTCGGGCGTGGCTCGACGGCTTACTCACCAACAACATTCCGCCTGCCGGCCGCCTGGCATTGACGCCCATGCTCAACCACCAGGGCAAGATCATCGGCGACTTCACCGTGGGGTGTCTGACCAATGCGTTGGGCGACGAACGGTTCATGATCTTCGGCTCGGGCGCAGCCCAGCAGTATCACGAGCGCTGGTTCCGTGAGCAGCTCCGAGTCGCATCACCAGCAGGAGGCGACGTGAGCCTGCGGGTGTGCGGCAACGAGCTCACGGGGCTGTCGATCGCTGGTCCGAACGCTCGTGCGGTGCTCGACGAGCTCACCGACTTCGACGTGAGCAACGATGAGTTCGGCTTCCTCGACTTTCGCCAGACCTGGGTCGGCAGCGTCCCATGCATGGTCGGGCGAGTGACCTTCACCGGCGATCTCGGCTACGAGATCTGGTGTGCCGCGAGCTTCCAACAGCAACTGTTTGACACGCTTTTCGAGGCCGGTCGACCGCACGGCATGCGACTGTTTGGGCTGCGTGCACTGGACTCGATGCGCCTCGACAAGGGGTGGGGTTCATGGGGCACCGAGTACCGCCCGATCTATGACCCGTACGAGGCGAACATGGGCTGGATGGTCCGCCTTGGCGATGAGGCCAAAGGTGACTTCGTCGGTCGTGATGCTGCCGAAGCCGCCAAGCAGACCGGGCCGAAGCGCAAGCTGGTGCTGTTCGAGATGGACGCAGGAACCGGCGATGAGGCAGCCGACTGCATTGGCAACGAACCGATCTGGCACAACGGTCCCGATGGCAACACCGTGGTTGGTTGGGTCACCTCCGGCGGCTACGCACACCACAGCGAGAAGTCGATCGCGATGGGCTACGTGCCTGCCGTTCACGCGGCCAGTGACGGGCCGTGGGAGATCGAGGTCGTCGGCGTGATGCGGTCGGCGACACGCCTGACTGAGGCGCCCTTTGACCCGTCCGGCGCACGCATGCGCAGCTGATCACCCAAGGTCCGCAGCAAGCCGGCGATCATTCGGTGGCCGTTCAGTCGTTGATGAGATTCGTTACGGCGAGCCTCCTGAGGACGACGACTGGGCGATTCATGTTCTCAGCGGTACTGGCAGTGAGCGAGCGCTCTTGGTCGGCAACCCGCTCTTGGGGTTGGGCAACGGCTCGGCAGTTGTGAGACTGCGAGAATGACGAGTCCTGACCCCGAGATCCTCGACGCCCTGCCGACGGTCTTGACCAATCGTGTCGTTCCAATCGACGACGTGCTTGCCGCCCTCAAGTCTGCAGGCATTGACCTCGGCGAACACCAGGGCGAGACGCTCGACCGAGTGACCTCGATGGAAGGCGCGTTCGGTGATCTTGCCGGCGGGCTGATGTTCCTCCCCCGCTTCTTCGACGGCACCAAGTGGACCATCGAAGTGACTGAGCAAGACCTTGCGGCGCGAATCATTGAAGACACCATGGCCATCGACCCTCTCGTCTGGTGGCTCGTCACCAACGAGGTCGCGTGCGTCGACGATGCCGGCCAGGTCATGGGCCTACTCGAAGTCGAGAGCCTCGACGACGTCCACGACTCGCTCGTACTCCCTGACCCAGTGGCTGAGTCGCTCCGACCTGGTTGGGTATCGGTGACGTTGCGCGACGGTGCGACGCATTGGAGCCTCTCGAATGGTCCGACAGCACCGACCGCTGCCCAGATCGCTGCTGCACAGGCCGGGTTCCAGGTCACCCTCAACGACCCGCGCAACGCCGAATTCTCGGTCGCAGCGGGGGTCTCGGTGCCCGTGGGGTTGGAACGCGCAACCGACACGTCGGCACTGCTCGAAGCCATCGCAATCGATCGATCGGCCTTCACCGACGCGCCGATGCCGCCCCTGACCACGTTGTTCGAGGCCGCAGGCTTTGAGGTTCGAGACCGTGACGTGGCGATGCCCGGCTTCGACTGGGACGCGCTCGCCACCTGGCGCACGTCGAACATTGCCGCGCTGCTCTTCGAGCTGACTGAGGCGCAGACTGAGGCGTACCGGGCGCTGACTGCTGCACTCGCGCAGTGGCGGAGCAGCAACACGATCAGCGACGCGAGCAGCGATGC
>JBLIKS010000062.1:0-11981 GCA_047635555.1 Candidatus Azotimanducaceae bacterium | reverse complement strand
GGGGCGTACTGGGCCTTTACCATCACCGACGGCGCCCTGCGCATGTTGGTGCTGCTCTACTTCAACGGCCTCGGCTACTCGCCGGTGGCACTGGCCTTCCTCTTCCTCGCATACGAGTTCATGGGCATCGTCACCAACCTGCTCGGCGGCTGGGTGGGCTCACGGACAGGGCTCGGCATCACACTCCGGGCCGGCCTGGCGCTCCAGGTCGTTGCGCTCATTGCGCTGACGTTCCAACAGGTGTCATGGGCCGAGTGGGTCTCGGTCGTGTTCGTGATGGCCGTGCAGGCACTGTCGGGCATTGCGAAAGATCTGACGAAAATGAGTTCGAAGAGTGCCGTGAAGTTCGTTGCCGGATCCGAAGACGGCGCACTGTTCAGGCTTGTCGCCATTCTCACCGGATCAAAGAACGCTCTGAAGGGCGTCGGGTTCTTCATTGGTGCCGCGCTGCTCGCATCAATCGGTTTCGATGCTGCACTCTGGGTGCTGGCCAGCCTTGTCGCCGTGGCGCTGGCAGCCGTGATGTTGATGCTCAATGAAGACATCGGGAAGTCGAAGCGCAAAGCGCCGCTGCGTTCGATTCTGACGAAGTCGGCCGGCGTCAACCGTTTGGCCGCAGCGCGAATCTTCCTCTTTGCATCCCGCGACATTTGGTTTGTCGTGGCGCTGCCCGTGTTCCTCGAAACCGAACTCGACTGGTCGTTCTACGGGATCGGCGGATTCCTCGCCGCGTGGATAATCGGATATGGCGCTGTGCAGTCGATCGCACCCCGCATCCTCCGATCGAGTGCCAGCGATGTCGAGGCTGCTCGAACCTGGTCACTGGCGCTCGGCGTCGTTGCTGGCGCAATCGCCGGGCTCGTTGCTGCCAATGTCGCGGTCACGGCTGCGATCGTGATCGGGCTCGTCGTGTTTGGCATCGTCTTCGCCGTCAACTCGTCGCTGCACTCATACCTGATCCTGGCGTATGCCGACGACGACGCCGTTGCCACCGATGTCGGCTTCTACTACTCGGCCAATGCCGTCGGGCGGCTCGTCGGCACCCTGCTGTCAGGCCTGCTCTACCTGTGGGGCGGGCTGCCGGTCGCACTCTGGGGTGCCACCGCATTCGTCGCGATCACCTGGCTCTTGACCCTGCGCCTACCCGACCTCGACAACGCCCCAGCACCGGCAACCACCGCCACAATTTCCTAGCCCCGGCGCCCTCTGCAAACAACCCATACCCCGAAGTAGCCACGCATTGGGACGATCGATACCCGCTGCGAGGCGCCAGGCTTTCAGCTGGCAGGTTCGACGGGGAACAGCGTCGGGATGATCGCCCGGGCAATCAGCGCACCGACCAGCTGTGCAGCGATGAAACCGGGGGCCGATGACGGAGCGATGCCGGCAAACGTGTCGCTCAAGGTTCGTGCGACCGACACCATCGGGTTGGCGAAACTCGTCGATGACGTGAAGAAATACGCGCCGCCAATCCACACGCCGACCGCCACGGCGACCACATGAGGCTTGCCCAGCCGTGCGGCTCCATGGATCACGAGAAGTAGGCCGATCATGGCGATGACTTCCGACAGCAGTTCGGCTGCGCTGTTGCGATCCTTCTGCGACAAAAAGATGGCGCCACGCCCTGTCTGTTTCGCGAACATCAGGTTGGCAAGCACCGCTCCAGCGCAGCCACCGAGCAGTTGCGCTCCGACATAGCTCGCAGCCGCAGTGTTGTTCATGCGGCCAAGCAGGCGTTCCACAAGCGTGACAGCCGGGTTAAAATGTGCACCCGACACAGTTGCAAACATGATGATCAGCCCAATGAGCGCGCCGGCGGTCGCTGCGGCGTTCTCAAGGAGCTGCAACCCGACATCGGTGGGCGACAGCGTCTCGGCCATGATGCCCGACCCGATCACGGCAATCACAAGGAACGCGCACCCGATGCCTTCAGCAAGAAGTCGAGTCGTCAGTGGGGGAGGAGCGGTACTCATCGCGAGCCGCACCGTACTCGATTGCATCGACACACATCAATATGACGGCGGCCCCATCTCCCAAAATGGAGACCAACACAACGCGCTGATGCGGCGAAACAGTCTCAGTTTTGGGTCGAGGGGCCCCATCAGCCGAAATTGAGACCATTACTGCGCACTGGCGCGGCGAAACGATCTCAGTTTTGGGTGGGGTGGGGTGGGATGGGGTGGGGGTGTGGGGCGCGGGCTGATGTGGTGCGGCCCGGGCCAAGAGGGCTGACGCCTATGATGATTTGGGATGATCGATCAATCAGCAGCGTGTTGCGATGGGGTGAGCCTGCAGCTCAACGCGGCCGACGCATCGGTGCTCGCCAATCGGCTTGGTGCACTGGCCGATCCGGTTCGTCTCCAGATCTTGTCAATGATCTCCACGTCGCCAGCCGGCGAAGTGTGCGCCTGCGACTTCGTCGACCCAATCGGCAAGTCGCAACCCACGGTGTCGCACCACCTCAAAGTCCTCTCCGAGGCCGGGCTGGTCGACGGCGACAAGCGCGGCCGCTGGATCTGGTACCGACTGGCGCCAGGGGCGGTCAACGCCACAACGGCAGCGCTCCTCGACGCCACCTCCTGACATGTGCGGGCGGTTCGTCTCCACCAGCACCCCCGACGCGATTGCCTCGTACTTCGGTGCGACAACAAGCATCGAATCGCTCGGCCAGAACTTCAACGTCGCACCAACCCACGACATCTACGGTGTGGTCGCTGACCCGGCAGGCAACAAGAGCGTCCAGGCCTTCCACTGGGGCCTGATCCCGAGTTGGGCAAAGGAACGCAAGATCGGCGCAAAAATGATCAACGCTCGGTCCGAGACGATCACCGAAAAGCCGTCATTCCGCGGCCTCGTCAAGAACAAGCGGGTCATCATCCCAATGGACGGCTTTTACGAATGGAAGCCCGGCGGACCAAACGGCCCGCTCAACAGCAAGGGCAAGCCGCTCAAGCAGCCGATGTTCATCGAACGCATCGACGGCGAACCGCTGGCGGTTGCGGGGCTCTGGTCCGCCTGGAAAGACCCAGCAGATCCCGAACAGCGGTGGCTACACAGCGCCACGGTGATCACCACCGAAGCCAACGCCGACATGTCGGTTGTCCATGACCGGATGCCGGTCGTCGTACCCCCAGACCGGTGGCAAGAGTGGCTCGACCCGACCAACGCCGACATCGAGTCACTTAGTGACCTGTTCACCGCACCAAACGACGGCATTCTGCGCCTCTACGACGTGAGTACCGACGTCAACAGCGTCCGGAACAACACACCCGACCTCACGACCCCAATCTCAGGTTGAGAGTTCGGCAGTGATGGCTGCTGCCCACGCATCGAGGTCGGAACGCTCAACGCTCGCAGCAGCGTGAGCGAATGACAGCTCACTCATTTCGTTCGTCGGAATCAAGTGAATGTGGGCGTGGGGCACTTCGTAACCGGCGATGATCACGCCGACCTTCGCGCAGCCGAACGCCCGCTGCTGCGCCTGCGCAATCGTGCGGCTGACGTCGAACATGTGAGCGTTCAGCTCGGGGGACGCGTCGATCCAGTGGTCAATCTCTTCGATCGGCACCACGAGCACATGGCCGGCCGTAATCGGATTGATTGACATAAATGCCACACACTGTTCGTCGCGCCAAACGAACGTGCCGGGAATGTCGCCGTTGATGATCATGGTGAAGACGGTGCTCATACGCCGCCAACAGTACGCGCCACGTACGATGGTCACGTGACCGATCCCCAACCAACATCGGCCATCCCCGACGCGGAGGCAGCCGAAGCCGGCCTGTTCGACAACCTCTGGACGCTGCCGAACCTCTTCACGCTGGCCCGCCTGCTGTGCCTGCCACTGTTCCTCTGGCTGCTTTTCAGCCAAAACAACCGGGCCGGAGCCGCATGGATGCTTGCTGCGCTTGGTTCGACCGACTGGATCGACGGCTACATCGCCCGTCGGTTTAACCAGGTCAGCGAATTTGGCAAAATATTTGATCCGACCGTCGACCGACTTTTCTTCTTTGTCTCCGTCATTGCAATCATCATCGATGGCTCGATTCCGCTCTGGTTCGCCCTGGCGGTGCTCTTGCGTGAGGTTGCCGTTGGGCTGATGATGACCATCGCGACACTGTTCTTCGCGATGGAACGCTTCGACGTCACCTGGTGGGGCAAGACCGCCACGTTCCTCCTCATGGGCGCTGTGCCGAGTTTCCTGATCGGCAACGCCGACGTCTTCGAGTCCGGGTTCTTCAGCGTCATGGCGTGGCTTACAGGCATACCAGGGCTGGCCTTGAGCTACTGGACCGGCATCACCTACATCCCGCAGGTCCGCAAGAGCATCGCCGAAGGTCGCGCAGATCGTGCCGATCGTGCGAATCGTGTTGCGGCACCCTGATTTTCGCTACTGTGGGGCCTGTGAACATTCCTGCTGACCTTCGCTACTCGTCTGACCACGAATGGATCCGCCAAGACGGCAACACCGTCACGATCGGGATCACCGAGTTCGCCCAGGATTCCCTCGGTGACGTGGTCTTTGTCGAGGCCCCCGAGGCTTCCAGCATCGTTGTTGCCGGCGACTCCTTTACCGAGGTCGAGAGCACCAAGTCGGTGAGCGACATCTACGCACCAGTGTCCGGAACAATTGTTGCAATCAACGACAAGCTCGATGACACCCCCGAACTCCTCAACAGTGATCCTTACGGTGATGGTTGGATCTGCTCCATCGAAATGAGCGATGCGTCTCAGCTCGACGGCTTGATGGATGCCGACAGCTACCGGGCGCTCACAGAAGGCTGAAGCACATGAGTACCTATGTGTTCTGCAACCAGTGCGGCCATCGCAACCCACCTGAGAGTGCCTTCTGTTCGAGCTGCGGCGAACCGTTGGATTCCCTAGACGACCGCACTATCACCCTGACGGCGATCGATCCGCTGCAAGATGCGCCAGGCCCTGACGACGACCTTGTTATCCCGGTGGGTGAGCTGCCCCTCGAGATCGGCGTCCTGATCGTTCGGGCTGGAGCACAGGCTGGCGCTCGTTTCTCCCTCGACGAGACCACCACGAAGCTCGGCCGTCACCCCGACAGCGAAATCAGCCTTGATGACATCACCGTCTCTCGACGTCATGCTGAGATTGAGCGAACCACTGACGGCTACGTTGCGAGCGACGCTGGCTCCCTGAACGGCACCTACGTCAACCAGGAGCGCATCGACAGGATGCTGCTCCGTCATGGCGACGAACTGCAGATCGGCAAATTCCGACTCGTGTTCTTCGAGCGTCATGATGGTTGAGCAACAGATTCCAAGCGCATCCATGTCCCACCTCTCAATCGGTGAAGTACTCGCGCTCCTCCTCGAAGAATTCCGCGACGTCACGATCTCGAAGATTCGCTTCCTCGAGAGTCAAGGTCTGATCGACCCTGAGCGCACTCCGTCGGGCTACCGCAAGTTCTACGACGACGATGTCGAGCTGTTGCGATGCATTTTGCGCGAGCAACGCGAGAACTACCTGCCATTGCGAGTGATTAAGGATCGCCTCGATTCGGGCGAGATCGATCCAACCGCTGAGATCCCACGCCCACGCGGAATCAAAAACATGCCCGACGACGGTGCAGCCAACGCAACAAACGCTGGTGAATCCACAGTCGATAAGCGGGAGGCCTCAGCACAAGATCTAATTCCGACGGATGTGCCACCGACAACGGTGCTACCAACCCCCACGGCAACGATTCCTGCACCGGATCTTCTTCCTGGCGTCGTACTCACCAAGAGCGAACTGTGTTCGATGGCTGGCCTTGACGCAGCCGAACTCGAAAACCTCGAATCGTACGGACTGGTCACCGCGCTGCGAGGTTCGAGTGGGATGTACGACGAAGGCGCACTCGACATCGCCCGCGTGTCGAAGCAGTTCCTCGACGCCGGCGCTGATGCTCGCCACCTCCGTGGGTGGAAGGTCGCAGCCGACCGCGAAGTTGGCCTGTTCGAGCAGATGATCCAGCCGCTCCTTCGCCAGCGCAATCCGCAAGCGACCGGCCTAGCTCGCCAACACCTCGTCGATCTCGATCAACTCGGCAGCGAGCTTCGTGACGCATTGATGCACGCCGCGATGCGCCACCACTTCCAAGACTGAGTATCGTTCAGGGTGTGATCCCTCTTGAGCTGGTTGGCGTACGTGTCGAAGTACCGGCGAACACGCCGATGATGTTGCTGCGTGAGCAGGGTGGCAGCCACCGTCTTCTGCCGATTTACATCGGAACGCCTGAAGCCTCCGCAATCCACTACGCGCTCGAAGGCGTCCAGCCGCCTCGGCCGCTCACGCACGACTTGTTCCTCGTCACGCTCGGCGAACTGGGCGCGTCGGTGACGAAGATCGTCGTCACGGCGATGATCGACCGAACATTCCATGCCGAAGTGCACCTGTCGTCTCC
Source organism: Candidatus Azotimanducaceae bacterium (assembly GCA_047635555.1). Classification (GTDB taxonomy): domain Bacteria; phylum Actinomycetota; class Acidimicrobiia; order Acidimicrobiales; family Ilumatobacteraceae; genus Ilumatobacter_A. The sequence goes on along the minus strand of JBLIKS010000062.1, from coordinate 5,566 downwards.
AGCGGGGGACAAGGTCATCTCTTGCCGCCCATCCGACGCTGTTGCATTGGCAGTTCGTTGCGATGCGCCTTTGTTCGCCAGCGACGAACTGATGGATGCCGAAGCACAAGCCGCCCCGGCTGAGCCGGAGAACGACGCCGCCGAGATCATCGACGACTTCAAAGATTTCCTCGACACCGTCAGCCCCGAAGACTTCGAAGCCTGATTCAGCAAACTCTCAATCAATGGTTGACCGTTCGATATCGGGTGCGTAGAATCATGCATCTCACAGAGCTGTAACTACCCGTTTGTGGTGCCGCCGCGTGAGTCTCGTCAAGCACCGGCATACCGTGTCGTGATGTCGGGATCAACGAACCGGAGGCAGGACCATGGACAACGCACGACTCAATGATCAACAGCTCGCGAAAGCGCTCGGATATAGCGGTACGCAGACGGCCACGGTCGTCGGCATTACCTATCGCCAGCTCGACTATTGGGCCCGCACCGACCTGATCCGCCCGTCGCTCAGCGATGCCAGCGGCAGCGGCAGTCGGCGTCGCTACTCCTACACCGACCTACTCGAACTGAAGACGATCAAGAAGCTGCTCGATGCCGGTATCAAGCTGGAACAAGTCCGCAAGGTATTCGAGTATCTGCGAGAACACGTCACGGCCGACATCGCATCGGCCCACCTCGTCATCGAGGGCGAAAGCGTGCAGGTTTGTGCTGACGACGGTCAATTGATCGACATCTTAAAAAAGGGCCAGGGTGTCCTCAATCTGCTGTCGATGAGTGGCGTGCAGTCCGAACTCGAGGCCGACGTCGCCGAGATCGCTGCACAGATCCTCGACGAGCAACCCCACCGGCGAGTCATCTGAGCCAACCGCAACCACATGCAACTCGAACAGTCACCGCTCGCCGAACAGCACCGTGCACTCGGCGCCAACCTTGTCGAGTTCGGTGGCTGGGAGATGCCCATTGCGTACCCGTCGGGCACCGTTGCCGAACACCTCGCTTGCCGCAATGGCGCAGCGATGTTCGACGTGTCGCACTTGGGCTCCGTCCGGATCGAAGGCACAGGCGCATTCGATCGCCTGCAGGCTGCGTTCACTAACGACCTCAACAAAGTCGCTCCGGGCCGAGCGCAGTACACGCATCTCCTCGATGCAACTGATGCCTCCGTGCTCGATGACATCATCATCTGGTGGCATCCACGCGCCGATGGCGAACCCGACGTCTTCGACGTGATGCCCAACGCTTCCAACACCGACGACGTCGTCGCCGCCATTGGGGGAGTCGAGGCGACCCGCACGCGGGCAGTCATTGCAGTGCAGGGTCCCGAAGCCAAAGCACAACTTGGCGCCGTCTTCCCTGCTGCAGCAGCAGTCGGCCGATTCCGTGTCGCCATCTGCGAATGGAACGGCACGAATTGCACCGTTGGTGGTACGGGCTACACCGGCGAACCGGGCGTCGAAATCGCTGTGCCTGTCGATGCAGCCCCTGCCCTTTGGGAAGCCCTCGTCGCTGCGGGCATCACGCCAGCAGGGCTCGGCGCACGCGACACGCTTCGTCTCGAATCAGGATTGCCGCTTCACGGCCAAGAACTTGGCGCAGGGATCACGTCGCTACAGGCCGACCTCGCCTGGGTCGTTGCTTGGAACAAACCTGCCTTTACCGGCCGCGATGCTGCGCTTGGCGAACGTGAGATCGGCGTCGCTCGTCGACTTTTTGGTATCACCTTGGAAGGCCGTCGGCCGGCTCGAACAGGCTGCGCCATTTCTCTTGACGGCGAGGTCGTTGGTGAAGTCACCAGCGGTAACTTCTCACCGGTCCTTGGTCATGCAATCGCGCTCGGGTTCCTCCCACCGGAAACCACTGAAGGGCAAGCAGTAACAATCGACGTCCGCGGCAAAGAGTTGATTGGTCGAGTCGTGCGACCACCATTCGTCTAACCCGCTGGTCAGGATTTCTGAGCAGCGGTCTTTTTCTGTGCAGTCTTCTTGCGAGCGGCAGGCTTCTTGGTTGCGGTCTTTTTGGTCGCTACACGCTTGATCGGCACAGCAGCAGGTGCGGGCGCAGGTGCAGGCTCGGCCCGGGGTGCTGGCCGTGAGCCGCCGCCCATGCCAGGGAACTTCAGCCCTCCGAACAGCCCGCCTGCTGATTCAGCAAGCTGCGTGAGCGGCCCGAGGCGGTTCTGGAGGTCACCGAGTATTTCGCTGAACTGACCGAGTTGATTCGGCAGTTGGGCAAACGCCGGCGTCGACAACGTCTTTGCCAGCCGCTCAATCGCCGGGGCGGCCGCCATTGCCGGCCCGCTGACGACCTTCATCATCTCGTCAGCGGTTTTGATCGTCCGTGTCATCTGCGGGATGGCAGCTCGGATCGGCTCTTCAAGCTCGCTGATGATCGAGTTGATCCGCTGGGTGGTCTCGTTGAGATTCTCCATTGTGCGGTTGAAGTTCTCGACGCCCTTGAGGAACTCGTCGACCCCCTTGCGGAACTGCTCAAAGGATTGGATTGTTCCTGCAAGCGGTGCCGCGAAAAGGTTGAACATTTGCGACAGGGGATCACTCTCAGCCATAGGAACAACCTAGCTGTGCGCGCTCAGGTGGCGTATGCCTCAGGTGGCGTATGCCTCAAGTGGCTCGCAGGAGCAGACCAGGTTGCGGTCGCCATAGGCCCCGTCGATTCTTGACACCGGCGGAAAGAACTTCGACACTCGTAGCGAGTCGAGGGGGAATGCCCCGAGATCACGAGGGTACGGCCGATCCCAGTCGCCGAGTAATTCCTCTGACGTGTGTGGGGCGTGCCGCAGCGGACTGTCCTCGAGCGGCCATTCTCCGGCAGCGACTCGGTCAATCTCGGCCTTGATCGAGATCATGGCGGTGCAGAAGCGGTCGATCTCACGCAGTGTTTCGCTTTCGGTCGGCTCGATCATCAACGTGCCGGCAACGGGGAAACTCATTGTTGGTGCGTGGAACCCGTAGTCCATCAGGCGCTTGGCGACATCGTCAACGGTGACACCCGTATTTTTCGTGATCTCACGGACGTCAATGATGCACTCGTGCGCAACGCGGCCCTGTTCGCCTCGGTAGAGCACTGGGAAGTGCTCATCGAGTCGCTCGGCGATGTAGTTCGCCGCAACGATCGCCACCGAGGTGGCGTCGGTGAGGCCTTGACCACCCATCATTTCGAGATACATCCACGGAATTGCCAAGATGCCAGCCGAGCCGAAGTTGGCTGCCGAAACGGCACCGACCGGCGATGAGCCGTCGAGCGGATCACCTGGAAGGAACGGTTCGAGATGGGCCCGCACCCCAATCGGACCGACGCCGGGACCACCACCGCCGTGCGGGATGCAGAACGTCTTGTGCAGGTTCAAATGGCTGACGTCGGCACCGAACTTGCCAGGTCGAGCATGACCCACCAGCGCATTCAAGTTGGCCCCATCGACGTACACCTGACCCCCAGCGTCGTGGACTAGTCCACACAGTTCGCCGATCGATGTTTCGAACACCCCGTGGGTCGACGGGTAGGTGACCATAATTGCCGCGAGTCGATCGCCGACTTCAGCAATTTTGAGTCGTACGTCGTCGAGGTCAACGTTGCCTCGAACGTCGCATGCAACGACCTTGACGTCGAGGCCAGCCATTACTGCACTCGCCGCATTAGTCCCGTGCGCACTCGAGGGAATCAGACAGACGGTGCGCTGCTCATCACCATTGCTGCGGTGGAAAGCACGAATAGCGAGCAGACCGGCAAACTCGCCCTGGCTGCCTGCGTTCGGTTGCAAGCTGACCGCGTCGTAGCCGGTGATCGTTGCAAGTCGACCAGCCAGATCGTCAATCATCTCGTGGTACCCGGCAACCTGGGCAGCGGGAGCAAACGGATGGATTTCGGCAAACTCGGGCCACGTGATCGGCAGCATCTCCGACGTGGCATTGAGCTTCATTGTGCAGGAGCCCAACGGGATCATCGTGCGGTCAAGAGCGAGGTCACGATCGCTCAGGCGACGCAGGTAGCGAAGCATTTCATGTTCGGAGTGATAGCGCTCAAACACCGACTGCGTCAGGAATTCATCGGTGCGCCGCAATGCGGCCGGGAGCCCATCGGCAGCGTCGTCAAATGCAGTCTCAACTAAAGGTTGACCTCCCAGTGCCGAGACAACCATCGATACATGATCGAGAGTCGACGTCTCATCGAAGGTGATGCCAATTTTAGTGTTGCTGACCCGTCGAACATTGAACCCGGCATCGAGGGCGGCAGCGATCGATGCGTCGACGTCAGCGGAGCGCATCGTCAGCGTGTCGAACCACGTGTCGTTCACGATCTCGACACCCCCGGCCCGCAAACCGGCGGCTGCTATCGAGGTGAGTCGCTGTACCCGCTCGGCAATGCGGGTGAGGCCGGATTTGCCGTGCCATACCGCGTACAGGCCAGCAATATTGGCAAGCAGCACCTGAGCTGTGCAGATGTTCGACGTGGCCTTCTCGCGTCGGATGTGCTGTTCTCGGGTCTGTAGCGCCAGGCGGAGCGCCGGGCGCCCAGCGGTATCGGTGCTGACGCCGACGATGCGGCCCGGCATCGATCGTGCCGACTTTTCGCGGGCTGCAACGAACGCAGCGTGCGGGCCGCCGAACGCCATGGGCACACCGAAGCGTTGCGCTGAACCAATGGCAATGTCGGCACCCATCTCGCCGGGCGAAGTGAGAAGAACCGATGCCAGCGGATCGGCAATAACTGCCGCGACACCACCGTGGCCCTGCACGACAGCAATGGCGGCGGTCCAATCCATGACCCGACCCTGCGATCCAGGGTTACTGAAGACGGCACCAAAGACGCCAGCTTCGTCGTCGAGGAGTGCAACGTCGCCAACAACCAGGTCGATACCGACCGGCTCGGCACGCGTTCGCAGAACCGCGAGTGACTGAGGGTGAATGTCCTCGTGAACAAAAAAGCGCTGCGATTTCGACTTTGATTGGCGGCGCGCCATCGTCATTGCTTCGGCCACCGCTGTTCCTTCGTCAAGCAGCGAGGCGTTGGCGACATCGAGGCCAGTGAGTTCGGTGACGAGGGTCTGGAAGTTGAGGATGGCTTCAAGACGACCCTGGCTGATTTCTGGCTGATATGGCGTGTACGCCGTGTACCAAGCAGGGTTTTCGAGCACGTTGCGGGCAATAACCGGAGGAGTGATCGTGCCCGTGTAACCCATGCCGATCAAGCTGGTCACGACCTGATTTTTGCTGGCAATCGCACGCAGCCGACGGATTGCCTCGGCCTCGGGCACAGCAGGTGCCAGGCCGAGCGGTTCATCCGAACGAATGGAGTCGGGCATGGTCATGTCAAGGAGTTCGTCCACCGACTCGACGCCAATCGTGTCAAGCATGTGTGCCATGTCAGAGGCCGAGGGGCCAATGTGGCGGCGGACGAATTCGTCGGGTTCAAACAGGTCGGCGATCGGTGTAGGCACAGTTCACTCCGTGGATGGTGAGTTGGCCCCCGCTGTCGTCGTTGCCTGAGAGTTTTGATCCCCGTGGGCGAGCCGCCTGCATCTGCAGACGACTTCTTTCCAGCGTGCCTCACTCGA
>JBLIKS010000061.1:0-11998 GCA_047635555.1 Candidatus Azotimanducaceae bacterium | reverse complement strand
GCGGGTTGCGGAGTTCGTGGCTCACTGTTGCAAGAAGATGCGACCGTCGTTCAGCCTCCGCAACGGCCTTGTCGCGAAGCTTGCCGACCGAATCCATCATCTGCCGTTCGGCCGTCACGTTGCGCGTGGACGCCACGATGCCAGCCAAATCAGGATCGTGCAGCATATTTCGCGCAGTCACCTCAATGATCTCGATGATCCGATTTGCACCCTGCACTCGAAAATCCATAGTGACGGGGTGTTCGGGCTCGGCGAGGAGCCTGTCACGCAGGTCCAACAAGAGCGGCAAGTCTTCGGCGAGCGTCACGTCGAAGATTGTGCGATCCTCCCAAAACTCGAGCGGGTAGCCCAATGTCGGCCGGTATCGCCCAGACGTCTCGATGACGTTGCCATCCACGTCGATCAGCGACACCGTGCCAGCGGCGTGTTCGAGGAGCTTGCCAACCCGAGCGTCCTCCGCGATCGGTCGAACATCGACTGGCTCAATGCTGGCAATCAGTCCCGTACATATGCCTTCAGGGCGAATAGCACTGATCGCAAGGTGCCCATCAAACTCGGTGCCGTCGCTCCGCAGAAAGTGTTTGACCGTGCGATATTCATCAAGGTCGCCGTTAATCAGCCGCGTCAGGTATGAGAGCGTCCAGTCCTGATCTGTAGGACGCGAGATCATCCCGACGTCCAATGCCGTTCCGGCCTCGTAGCCAAACAACTTCCAGAACGCCTGGTTCGCCTGAACGATCCGACCGTTGACGTCGGCCAACGATAGCGATGTCGCCGCATGGTCGAAGCCTTCGGCCAACAGGTCTGTGGGATCTCCATACACTCCACCATTGTTGCAAACCGAGGCACCTGAGGTGCGCGGGAAACAAAAAATTCACTGCGCTGCAGCTATTCACGATCGGCAACGAGCACCGCGACGAACAAGCCAGCCATCGCCATCACCTGCAGCCACACCATCTCTGTCGGGCTGTTCACAAGGGCAAGGAGGAGCGTCGTCTGGACAATTCCTCCAAGGACGACAACGATCCCAGGTCGGCGACGGCCTTGGGCAACAGCGAGCGAGGCGACCAGGTTGGCCATGGCGAAGAACGAAGTCGCAAGTGCATACGGAGCAAACAGCGGCCCCGCCGATGAGTACTCGGCACCGAACACCAGCGGCGTCAATGGTGGAGCGAACAGTGCAACTGCAACGGTGAGACTGCCGCAAATCAGGAGAACGTGGCGCATCGCTTGGCGACGAATATCGGCAACAACCGCCGCCGAGGCACCTCGGGCAACGTGTGGGAAGGCTGCGGTCACGACCGACCACGAGAGAAAGAAGACGGCGCGGCCAATGAGCGCGGCAACCGAGTAAACGCCTGCGACATCGGCGTCGAACAGCGTCTTTGCCAACACGACATCGCCGTTGTTGATCATGATCTGACCAACAAGCAGAATCATCGTTGCCTGGCTGACGAGACGGGTGTCCATCCGCAGGGCAGTCGTCGTCTCGACGCCGTCCACCGACTTGGCGGCAACACATCGGCGACTCCACCACCACGTGGCAACAAAGGAAATGCTGATACCAGCGGTCGCACCGACGACACCGAACCCGGCAGCGACCAGTACAACGGCAACGCCAAGACGAACTGCGGCTTCAACGACCAGCGTGCTCGCGAGCGCACGGAACCGCAAGCGCCCCTGCAGAACACCACGTTCGACCGACTGGGCAAGATACGCGGGGACACCAACCGCGAGCAACACGAACGGCAGTGCTGACGCCGACGAACTGATCGTGGCGATGACCGGGCTCGCTCCAGCGAGGAGGAGTGCCACGAGGCCACCGATGATCCAGGAACGCTGCAGCAACCGCTGGCGTGCGATCTGTTGATCGAGTGCCGTCGAGCTGCTGACCTGCTGGGCGGCGATGAGCTGGAGCGACACGGCAACCGCTGTGAGCCCGAGCATGAGGGTGACGATCAAGTTGGCGTCACCGAATTCACTCGGAGTCATCCAACGAGCCAGGACCAGATTGAGCGCGTAATTCGCTCCACTCGCGACAAGTGTCGCCACGGTCAGGAGCGCTGAGGCCGAACCGATCGACTGTCGATCGCCGCCAGCTTCGATCGCTCCAGCGTTGTCGGTGGCTGAGGTCGATTGGTCAGCTGTGTTCAACGTGTTGTTCCAACAAGACCGACGTGGTCGAGGGTGCGAGCAGCATCTCTGAGGATCGGCCGAATCAGCGTGACGTCGCCACCTTGGCGGCGGGCTTGGCGTTGGTGGCGGATCAGGACCGACACGATCGACGGATGCAGCTCGATGACCTGTGACAGGTCGACTTCAACAGCCGGTCGGAGCGCACTGGTCAGTGGCTGCAGGGTGGAATTAAGCGTGAAGGAGTGGGCCGCATCTGCGGCGCCGGTGAGAACAACGGAGTCCATGTCACGCGACCTCAAAAAGTTGATTGACGTCGCAGCAGCTGACGACTGCGTCGTGTCCAGTGAACTTGGCCGTTGCGAACAGCGCCACCGACGCATCGACGATGCGGATGCCGATGCTCGATGCGCAGGCCGTGAGCGCAGCGAGAGCAGCGAGGTCGATCATCTCGACGGCGGCACCACCAATCGACACCCGACGTCCGTGCTCAGCAAGCAATGCGATCGATGAGGTCATCCGGATGACCTCGTGAACGTCGAAACGATGCGGCAACTCGATGTCGCTGATCATCTGCTTGACGTGAGAGTTGGCGTTGGGTGCTTCGAGAATGGTCATGTTTGCGCCTTTTACCCTGTCGGCCGAGTGGCCGCTGCTTTTGGGATAAGGCAAATCATTGTCTCGTCCGCTCAGCTCTTGATCCGCACGAGGTCAGGATCAGATCAAGATGTCAGGGACCGCCGGCCGAAGACGCGGAAGCGGCCCGGCACTCGAGCTCAAACGAACGAAATGACGGGCCGTAAAACAACATGCGATAGGCGTTCAAGCCCCCGCGGCCCGCGGCCCCGGGGGCAGGGGCAACTACGTTCAGGTGGACACGAGTGACTCGAAGTGGGAGACGTGCCAGTCGGTCACGTGGGCCAGCGGCAACGAGCACGACGCAGCAAAATTTTGACACCCCATCGAGCGGCGGCGTACCGGGTCAACGATCAACGCTTCGATGGCGTCGGCGAGTCCAGCGACGTCGCCAGGCTCGAACACTTCGGCCGCAAAGCCCTCTTTTTCGATCAGATCGATGAAGTCGCCGACTCGTGGGGCGACCGCTGCTCGGGCGTATGTTCCGGCCTGATGAAGCGGGCCGCTACTTCCGGTGGTCGAGGTGTACGGGAACACCACAACGCTCGCGGCGGTGAACAGTGCGGGGACGTCTTTCTCGGCGACGTAGCCAGTGAAGCTCACGTTGGCCTGGCCCTGGTGTTGCTGAGCAACAGCAGCCAAGTAGCCCTCGGCGTTCGGGCTATCGGTCCCGGCGATCACGCATTCGACATCGTGACCACGCTCGAGGAGGAGGCGATGTGCGGCGAGCAGGTCGTCGACCCGCTTGTAGGTGCCGAATTTACCGAAGGCCATCATCCGGAATGGTCCGTCATCAGGTTCGCGCGCCGGCTCGGTCGGATCTTCGAATGACCCGTGGGGTGTCAGGAACACATTGGCGGCGCCGTAGCGCTCGGTCAGAACGTCGACGTACTGAGGCATCGTGGTCACGACGGTGTCTGCGAGCAAGACAACACGGGTTAAACAGCGACCGATCGCCGTCAACACAGCGTTCAGCACACGGTTCGAGCCGTAGCCCGCCTGGTCAAGGTCCACCGTGTCGACAATATTGTGCAGCAGCACGACGCTCTTCGCACCGGTGAGCCGGACGAGAGCCGGAGTGCAGAGTCCGAGTGCAGCTGCCACCTTGCTGTTGCCAAAGCTGCTGAAGTGCATGTTGAAGAACACGACGTCAGGGCGATCTCGGCGTACCTGTCGCAGGATCCTCAACGGGGTGACCATGCTGCCGAACGTCCAGGCACGACGATAAATGACACCCTCAGCATCCGTCGGAATACCGTTGCTGTCTTCAGCAAACACGATGACTTCGTCGATCTCGGGCTTGACGGCCAGCTGCTCGACCAGGTGATGGCCATACTCGGTCAGGGTTGCTGTCGACGGTGGCACAGCGGTAACGATGGCGACCCTCATCTGTCGCTGGTCGACCGCCTCGACGTTCTTGGGGTAGCGACCAGTCATGGCTGCGATGCGAATCGCGAGAACATCGATCAGAAACCGGATGGCCACACGTCCAGGCCGCACCTTGGAGCCAGGGGCGTCGAACCACTCGACAGGCACCTCGGCGACGTCGAATCCGAACCGAGCAGACAGGAAAAGCAGTTCTGCGTCAAAGCTGAACCCGTCGATGCGACCGGCGCTGAACAGTGCGTCAGCGGCCTCACGGGTAAACAGTTTGAAGCCGCACTGTGTGTCGGCAATGTCGAGGCCCAGGCCGACACGGGTGATCCGGCGCCAGCCCCAGCTGAGGATGCGCCGCAGCAGGGGCTTCGACTGCTCGACTGCGCCATCGGCGGCCCGTGAGCCGATAGCCACATCGACACCACCGTCGAGGCGGTGCATCAGTTCGCGGACTTTGCGGATCGGGGTCGACATATCAGCGTCGCTGAAAAGAATGCGGCGGCCGTTCGCCGCACGGACACCGGCCCGAACGGCGGCGCCCTTGCCCCGGTTGACTCCCGGGTCGACCACGATCAGGTTGCGCAGGCCAAGGTTGCGGACCAAATGCGCCGTGTCGTCGCTCGAGCCGTCGTCGGACAGAATGATCTCGAAGTCCAACGTGTGCTCGGAGAGCATGGCGGCAATCGACACGATTGTCGGGACGATGCGTTCGGCCTCGTTGTATGCAGGAATCACGACCGACAGCTCGGGGTCGAGAGATGCCGGGATCTCTGTCCATTGCTCGAAGCGTTGGTACGTCATGCTCTTACTCTCGACACCGCGCTTCAAGCGTGGGTCGTCACCCCATCAAGATTGGATCTGGATTGCAACATCGACGGCAGTGAGGCGTTCGACGTGTCGGACGCGCCAATTGCCGTCACTCAAGACCAACACCACCTCGAAGCGTTCCGTCAGTGGGTCGCCATCCTCCACACGTCCATCGATCGGGCGCGGACGGATCGTCTCGGTATCGAGTACGACTATCTGACCGTCGAGGCTGTAGAAGTCGACGCGAAGACGATGTCCGAGCGCCGACGGGGCACTGACCCTCTGTTCCGTGTCGAGGTCAATCTCGAACCGAGACATTGCATTCGACAGCGCTGCATCGACGAACCACACCTCCAGTCCGGTGAGGTCTCCCGATGCCGCCCTGGATAGTGCATCGTCAGCTCGCAGCCACACGGCTCCCAGTTGTGCTCGAGTGGTCGGCTCGACAATCCGCACCAAATTTTCAGCATCAGACAACCATGCGACGTCTGCAGCGAGCGCTCCAGGAACGTTTTCCGTTGGAGAGAACGCCACGTTCGGATCGGCCCCGCGCCCCGTTTCACGAATGGCGAACGAGATCACTAGAAACAGCCCGGCGAGCACACTCATCACCACGAGGACACCGATGAGCGCCAACCATCGCTTGAGTTGCAGCACCGACGCGAACCGGCCCTCGAACTCGTGCAACGTCGTATCGCCGCGTTGACGCCCACTCATGACCAGGCCTCACTCATTGCCACGCCCAAAACCGTGACGGTCATTTCGCCAGAATCAGCTCCGAACGATTCCGGGACATCAAAGTGAGCGGTGCCTCGGCCGTCGAGCAATTGGATCTCAACCAGCGGCCGTACATCGGCATCTGGCCCAACACCGCTGACCGCCACAACAGCAACCGTGCCGTCAACCACAACAGCACCCGCAGTGTCGCGGACCGGGCCAACCGCAACACTCAAGAAATCCCCGTCACGGCTGACCACGATCGGTAGCTCTGAGACCGCAGCGGCATAGATGAGTTCGATCGGTGAACCGGTCAGCCCGTCGACAGCCGCTATCAACGTGACGACCCCCGGACGGCTGGGCGCAGCCAACTCGAACCTCGCCGCGCCATCGATCGTTCGAGCCGTGAGTTGCCCGAGGCCATCGGGCCCTACTGACTGCATCCGCACCAGTCGACCGTCGATGAGCTCGTTCCCGTTCGCATCGGCGAGCCGCACCGTCCGCACCTCGATACGACTGCGACCGTCTGCCACCAGCGGATCCTCGCGATCGAGAACTGCTACCAACGACACGTCGGCGGCAGGCGCAGGCACTTCGTGGAACACAACGCGTCGGCTGGCCACTGAGCTGTCGATTGTGCTGGCAAACACTTCGACGCGTTGCGCCACAATCCGCGATCCGATGAGCTGAGCAGCGAGTCCTCCGTCGATGCGCGACTCAACAACGCGCATCCCGGTGAACTCATCAACCAAGGTCATGGTGAGCTGGGTGCCATCGAGCAGCGGGTTGCCAAATCTGTCGGTGGCAAAGGCCACCGCCATCGTCTCGTCCGCACCGTCCGCGACAACGGTACGAGGACCGACCACGATGTCGAGCGGATCAGCGACGCGAGCAGGAACGACGACTGTCGACGAGCTGAGGTCGTCGCCAATCGCGCCGTGAGCACGAAAAGTAACAACGCCGCTCGATCTTGTCAGGTACGCCGGTACCGCGATCTCAATCGACTCGACGATGCTGGTGGCGACCGTGCGCGTGAGCGTGGTCGTCGCAAAGGCATCGATCACGTCAAGGCGAACGGCGCCGACGCCGAGTGCGTCGACCGTCACCGTGATCTCCTCGCCAGCGCCGATTCCATCAGGGACTGCGATCGCCGTAACCACTGATGTCTCTGGCACTTCGTCAGACGAACACGCAACGATCAGCACGGCCGCCATACCGACCAACGTGACGGCTTGCAGGCCCAGCCAAGTGCTTGATCGACCAGTTCGTCGTACGCGCTTCACGGTGCTACCTGCCGCTGGAACGAGGTGACGTCGAGGCGCACACGCGTGACCTCGCGACCGGCAACGACCAGTGGCTCACCAGCGACGTCAAGCGTCACGATCGCACCGACCCCGGCACCTTCCACGCCACCGACCTTCACATTGTCGAAGGTCAAGATCGGCACGTCGACTTCGACAAGGTCCTCCAGCTGCGAGGTCCACGACACCTCCGTCGAACGCTGCGGTCGAACCGCATCAGGGACCCAGTGATGATCAACCCACACAGCACGACCACGCGCATCGAGATAGGTCACGCTCACTCGGGCGATCGTCGCCGGGATCGTGCCCGCGTTGCGGAGCCGGATGTTGAAGTCGATGCCATTCGCGCCGTCACCGACTGTCGAGACGACTCGCGCCTCGGCGATGTCGAGTACTCGCTCAAGCTGTCCACCGGTGATCACCGCCCGCGACTCGATCTCAACGCTTGCGACCTCAGCTTCGAATACTGGAGCGGCATAGGCCATCGGGTCGAAGTCTCCGGCAGCCGGATCATCGCGATCGAACGCACCTGCACGTTCTTCAAAGTCGATCCGGTACGGCACGGTCTCACCGGGAAGCACCTGATGCACCGACGACTGGTTGGCGTCGTAGCTCGCCAGTTGGCGGCCGTCAGCGTCACGCAGGACGCCGCTGACGGTCACGTCGGCCGGATCGACGTCGATGTTTGTCACGGTTCCGACCACGATCCAACGGGCTCCCTGCCGATAGGTCCGGCTGTCGCCGAGGGTGAGCCGTGGCCGATCCAAAATGTCATCGAAGCTTGTCCGTGCGGTAGTTGCGACGCTGCGACCCAGTGTGGTCACTGCCACTTGCGGGCGAACAACCAGCTGATCAACCGGCGGTTCGACAATCGTCGGGTCGGGTTCGATGAACCATTCACCGGATCGCTGCACCAGGCGATGCGATCGCTGCACGCGATATTCCTCGACCGAGGTGATGTAGACAAGTTCAACCTCAGCGATGGCAACATCACCCATCTGTACGATCGTGCTGCGCACTGCATCCAGCTCCGAATAGCCACCGACGAGACCGTCTTGAAGACTGATCCCAAGGAGGTACTCGGAGAGCTCGGGTCGATCGTCAGGGTCGAGCAGGGCGTGTGCTTCGTCGAACTGCTGAAAGTCAAGCGACGAGTAGAACGCCTCGACGGTTTCACTCGGTGTTCGCGCATCGGTTCGACCGACAAAGAGTGCCGCGAGCGGAGCAACCACCAGTCCAACGAGCACCACCTGCAGGACGCGACGGCGGCGGGTGGAGTTCGGGATCTGAGCTCGCCTGAGCGCGCGTTCAACGTGAGGCCGCAGCGACGACCACGGCAGCCGAATGACCGTGCCGGCCTCGCGCATCGGTTCGGCCCACCGTTCGAGTCGACGATCGACGCGGCGCAGCACGCGGCCCGCCCCAGGGGTCGGCGACCCGAGCCCGCGCATCCGTCGTGGGAGACGTCTCCCCAAACTGATCCAGATCAACACGACGACTCCTGAGCTGGCGGACAGGGGAGGGAGCACACCCCACATGACCCGTTGCCAATCCGGGATCTCCCGAATTGGCAGCACGTCGGGGAGCGGCGCCACATCAGCGCGTTCCCACACTTCAACGTCATTGTCGAGCAGCCCAATTCGCTGCCAACCGCTCGACCACATCAGCGGGTCATAGAAATTGTCAATCGAGAACACAAATTTGAGGTGGTACGGCGACGGGTTCATCAAGAACTGCTGGAGCGAACCGATGCCTGGAATGCCTCGGTACTTAGCCCCTTCCAAGCGCTCAACCGCTCGGCTCGTCAGCTCCGGAAGGCGTCGCGCCGAGTGGTAGTTGCCGTCGACTGTCAGGGCAGTCGTGTTGGCCGCCACCCATGCCATCTGGTCGCCGAAACCGAGCGTCAGATAGCGCCAGCGATCGTGCTGGTCTTTCTCCATGAAGGCAGTAATCGGCTCCGGGTCGACGGCACGTGGCTGGAACGGACGGTGACTCGTCAACGTGGCGGCAAACACCGAGGCCCCAATCGCTGTCATGATCGCAACGAACAAAAATCCCTGCGGGACCCACTGTCCAATACGTGCTCGCCCGATGCGGGCAAGTACGCCGCCGCGCAAGCTGGCAATCGCCCAGCCAGCGAAGGGCAACAACGCAATGGTCGCCCAAACCGTGAAGCGATCGAGCGTCAAGATGTCAAACGCACCACCAAGGATCAGGCGCGGGATCGGCGTGGTTCCACCGGTTCCAAGCAGTGCAAGAAGGGCGATCGATGCAGCGAGTGGCCAACCACGCCCGAGTGCAGCTCTGGCGAAAGCGAACGGGGCAAGCAGCAGGAGGCTGGCCCACGGCACCAACCAGAAGACGAGCCCCGCTGCGGTGTCTTCGACGAAGCTATTCCGGCTCGCATGCGGGATGGGCACCTGAGTAATCGGGTCTGAACTCGACCAGAGCCAATACGGAAGTACCACCGTGATCAAGGTCGCGAGAATGAGCACGCCCAAGACACCCGCGCGCATGGTGGCCGGAAGGACACGACGAAGACGGCGAGCGACCTGCGGGCGCAGCATCGCGAAACGAAATCGCACGAGGTGACCAACCGGTTCGCTGTCGATCGGCGCTGCCCATCGGTCGAGTACCGCTCGAACAGCTACTGGGCCCGTGAAAAACACGGTCCCGAAAAGCGTGGTGACGTGGTGGCCAGCCGTTGTCGCCGCGAGCAAGACGATCGCCGCAACGAGATCGACGCGTACGCCCTGGTGAATCCATCGCCGGATCGACGGTTGCGCGTTCAGCAAAAAGCCAAGGGCGAACGTGGTCGGCAACTGGCCGAAGGTGTGCACCACTTCGGCCAACGACGACGACACGACGGCAAGGAGAGCCGCCCATCCTGCTGCCTCCCTCGAAACCCAGAGCATCGAGAACCGGTACACACCGACCACGATGTTCAACACTGCAGCGATCTGCAGGATGACGAACGCTGCTTCGAGCCCGATCAGGCGCGAGAACAGCCCGATTGCCTGGTGTGATGCTGGCGGATAACTCGTGACGGTGAACCCTGTGTACCAACGCGGCTCCCACGTGCTGAACCAGTCGCGGGCGTAATGGTCGCCGAAGAAAATGTGGACCCACGCGTCATAGGTCCCTCGGTAGCTGCCGGCAACGAGCAGCGCCCCGTGGAGGAGCAGTGCCAAGCCAAGCGCCCAACGCAGCCGCGGATCACGCCAGGTGGTCAGCGCCGCACTCACGATCTCATCTTCGACACGCCAGGTCGAGAATGAGTCTGCACCAGATCAGGTTCCGGTCAAGACGAACGACGGCTCAGGTGTGGATCGCGTAACCGACACCGCGCACGGTTCTGACGCGACTGGACTCGCCCGCATCGATTTTCTTGCGCAGATTGGCGATGTGGACGTCAACGACGTGGTCGTCACCGACGTAGTTGTCGCCCCAGACCGCCATGAGGAGCTGCGTCCTGGTCAACACGCTGCCCGGCCGTGCCGTTATCGCATCGAGGAGGTCGAACTCGATCTTGGTCAGTTCGGCGACCTTTCCCTCGATCGTGACGGACCGCGTTGCCCTGTCGATCATGAGATCGCCAACGTGTTGGCTTGCGGACTGGTCAGCACCCGCTGATCCGCGCCTGCGAGCCAGGAGCGCTCCGACTCGGGCAGCGAGCTCTCGGGGCGAGAATGGCTTGGTCACGTAATCGTCAGCTCCAAGCCGGAACCCGACCAACTTGTCGACTTCATCGTCGCGGCCGGTCAGCATGATCACGAACGCATCAGAATTCTGGCGGATCTCCTGACACAGATCGAGGCCATCCCCGTCGGGAAGTGTCAGGTCGAGAATGACGACGTCGGGCGGTGTCGAGCGCATTCGGTCCCGGGCTGCGCTCAACGTCGTGGCCGTCATCACCTCGTGTTGCTCGGCACGCAAAACGGCAGTGACGAGTTGCGCGTACTCTTGGGAATCTTCGACAACGAGTATTCGAGCGATCATTCTTCGATGTTGTCACAGCTGCGCCAGCAAAACAATACTCATCCGGCACACCTCGTGGGGGAACCTATTTGGCGGACGTCTTCGTGCGCCCCGGCGGCCTCGAATTGGCGTTGGGCTGTGATCTGTTGATCGCTGGCGAATCGGCCAAGCTCGGCGACACCCACGGCCAATGGGGCCTCGTTCCCATCTGGGGGATGTCGGTTCGGCTTCCCGAACGCGTCGGCCGGTCGACCGCGAAGGAACTGATGTTCACCAGCCGTCGCGTCTCGGGCAGCGACGCCGCGTCAATCGGGCTGGTTGACCGTTGCGTCGCCGACGATTTGTTGGACGACACCGTCGCAGCGCTTGCCGCCGAAGTCCTCGCCAACTCACGAGGCACGAACCGCATCGTCAAACAACTCATCGATGATCACGCACAACGCAGCCGCGTCGACGCACTCCTGCATGAGCGGGCCCTGCCGCACGGCGTTCCCGACGACATGCAGCAACGCCTCCGCGCGGGCGGCCGATAATTGGTGGAGCGAGCATCTTCGCCGCGCACTGCAGCGCTGGTCCAGAGGTGCTCGAACGTATGCTCGGGCTGTGAGCGCAACTGAGTACGACGCATCGACCGCCTTAATCGTGGTCGACATGCAGAACGACTTCGGCCACCCCGACGGATCACTGTTCGTCGAAGGTGGCAATCAGCTTGTCGAGCCGATCAACGACGAGATCGCCGCCGCCGCGCAAGGATCTGCGGTCATCGTCGTCACCCAGGATTGGCACCCAGCCACCACCCCACACTTCATCAATGACGGTGGGGTCTGGCCAACGCACTGTGTTGCCGGCACGTGGGGTGCAGAACTGATCGATGGCCTCGACCCGGCCTCGCGAGCCAGTGCGGTCATCCGCAAGGGCACCAACGGCGAAGACGGCTACTCAGCGTTCTCCATGCGCGAACCCGGCGGCGACATCGACATTCCGACCGGCCTCGCCGGCTTGCTCCGAGAGCGCGGCATCGAGCGTGTCGTGGTGTGCGGTATCGCGAC
>JBLIKS010000060.1:0-12052 GCA_047635555.1 Candidatus Azotimanducaceae bacterium | reverse complement strand
TCCGTCCGACACGATTCTCGAAGCTGAAGGCAAGGAGTTGAACTCGGTTGAAGACCTCTCCGCCGTGCTCGACGGCAAGTTGCCGGGCGACACGATTGACCTCAAGATCCGCCGCCCCGACGTGGGCATCCTCGACGTGACGGTCGAACTGGCTGCGTCCCCAGACGATCCCACCCGCACGATCATCGGATTCCGTCCATTCGACACTCGAGTCGTCACGCTTCCGTTCCAGGTCGATATCGACACCGGCCGGATCGGCGGCCCGTCTGCTGGTCTGGCGTTCACGCTCGCTCTGATCGACGAGCTGACCGATGGCGAGTTGACCGGTGGGCGGAACATCGCCGTGACCGGCACGATCTCGCTCGACGGCTCTGTCGGGCCAATTGGTGGCTTGTCGCAGAAGGTCAGCGCGGTCCGCCAACACAATGTTGACGTGTTCCTGGTGCCGGCTTCGCAGCGTGAATTAGCCGAAGGCGAAGATGAGCTCCGTCAGAAGCTCAATGACGCAGGCCATGGTGATGTCAAGATCATTCCGGTGGCCACGCTCGACGAGGCGCTTCAGGCGCTGGAGGACTTGGGTGGGGACCCGCTCGTCCCCGTCGACGTCACTCTGAGCTGATTGCCACCATCACGGTTGTTGAGACGCGTAGTTTCGGGGTATGGCTATGTCGACTTCGCGCCCCGACCCATCATCGCCGACGTCCATCGCCGACGCATCGTTTGGCGTATCCCGCCGCGGGTTTGATCAGGCTGAGGTTAAAGACTTTCTGAGAATGGTCGCAGCCGAGCTGGGCCGCATGCGCGAGCGCGAGCGCTTTCTCGAACATGAACTCCAGGCGGCCCAGTTCGACTCGGGTGTTGCTGCTCCGGTTGATGACGAGGCGATGACCCGGCTGCTCGGTGAAGAAGCCATGCGCGTCCTCATCACCGCCCGCGAGAGCGCCAGCGAGATCCGCCAGAAAGCCGAGCAATCAGCAGCACAGATGCTGAGTGAGGCCGGCGACGAAGCCAATCGTGTGCGCGAGGAAGCAGAGATTGAGGCATCACGCCGACGTGGCGACGCGACGGCCGATGCCGAGGCCGAACTGTCGATGGCCAAGCACCAGGGCCGCGAAATGGTCAACGAAGCCCGCGCCTACCGCGAGCGCGTGTTAAGTGAGCTGGCACGTCGTCGCGAACTGGCACGTGAACAGATCGAACAACTGATCCACGGTCGCGAACGTCTGATGCAGGCCTTTGAGCGGGCTCGCCTCGTAGCTGTCGACGTCGTTGCTGAGATGGAGCCGCTCGGTGAGCCTGACGAATACGTGAACCTCACACCGACCACCGGGCCGCTCCCCGTGATGATCGCGAACTCGGCTCGCCCCGAAGCGACAGCTGCGGTCCCCGTCGTTGCTGTTGATGACATCGGGATTGCCGAGGCGCCGGTCGTTGATCCCGAGCCTGAAGCTGACAGCGAAGCGGATGACGAAGCGGATGACGAAGCGGTGGCAGTTGTCTCCGGCGACCTTGGCGTACTACGTGTCGTTGCAGACATCATCGAGCCCGCCGAAGTCGCTCAGGCCGAAGTTATTGACGAAACTGCGCGGGTCACCGACGATGATTTTGCAGCCGAAGCGGCGGTCGTCGAACCGGATACCGACGTCGAGGAACTTGCCGACGACATCGATGAGGCTGTCGAGACCGACAGCGACGAGACCGACATTTCTGGGGTCGCTGAGGCTGCCGAGGTTGCCGAGTCGGAATTGGACGACGACCGTGATGTCGTTGTCGATTTGTTCGCTCGTATTCGGGCCGACGTGCCGGCAAAAACCGATTCTGCAGCGGACGAGGAGAACATTGAAATAATCGAAGTTGCTGAAGTTGCTGAAGTTGCTGAAGTTGCTGAAGTTGCTGAAGTTGCTGAAGTTGCTGTCGAGTCGGAAATCGAGGCAGCAGCGATCGGTTTCGCCGAACGTGACGAGGTCGTCACGCCCCTGATCGTGTCGAGCGCAAAGAAGTTGAAGCGAGCGCTGGCCGACGAGCAGAACGACGTCCTTGATGCGCTCCGTCGCGGCGAGCCAGTGCACGAACTCGACGAGATGATTCCAACATTGAGCGAACACGTCGCTCGCTACACCGCTGCCATCGCCGACGACCTTGAGGCCGCCGTCCGGCTCGGTGGCGCCACATCGAAAACCGGCGCAACCCAGCTGCGCAAGGGTCTCGTGACCGAATCAGTCAGCGTGGCCAACGGCGCTGTCGAGCAGTGGCTGGTCGTGCCGTTGCGCGATCGCCTCGCCCGATGCATCGAAGAAGGCGCCGGCGACAACGCGGTCGTCACCAAAAAGGTCCGTTCCGTGTACCGCGAGTGGAAGACCCAACACATCGATGAGAGCCTTGACGACGTGCTGCGTCGGGCCCACGGACGCGGCGTACTCGCTGGTTTTGCGCCTGACACGCCCATAGTTTGGGAAGCCGACCCGCGCTTCGCGGCGTGCCCCGATTGCGAAGACAATGTGCTCGCTGGGGCCATCACGGCAGGCGACGGATTCCCGACCGGTGACGTGTTTGCCCCCGCTCATCAAGGGTGCCGCTGCCTGTTGGCGGCTGCCGGCCGATAATCTTGGCGCCAATGCGGCGCTCACAAGACCTCCCGGTCGATCGCTCACGACGCCGGTTTACCGGCCGTGGCATCCTGATTGGACTCGGCGGACTGTTTATGTTCGTCCTGATCTTTGGGCGTGCGATCGCTCGCTTCTACGTTGACTACCTGTGGCACGGCGCCCTCGATCGAGGTGACGTTTTCTGGGGTGTGCTCGGCGCAAAGTTCACGCTCTTTGCGGTCTTCTTCCTGTTCTTTGCGGTGCTGGCCTGCGTCAACCTCTACATCGCAGATCGGACTGCGCCCTCGTCGTTCCCGGCCAATGTGCATCCGTACGTCGAACGATTCCACGAGGTGTTCGGCAAACGACTCCGCCTCGTTCGTTACGTTTCGGCCCTCATCCTCGCCGTCTTGATTGCGCTACCAGCTGTGGCCCAGTGGCAGCTTTGGCTGCTTTTCCGAAACTCCCAATCGTTTGGCACGCCCGACCCGCAGTTCGGCGCCGACGTCGGTTTCTACGTCTTCCAGCTGCCGTTCTTGACGTTCCTGCTCGACTGGATGTTCGTCGCCGTCATCCTCGTTCTCCTCTTCACCGCAGCCGCCCACATCCTTAATGGTGGCGTCGTGTTCGTCTCGCCGGCCCCGGTGATTCGCAACGCAACGAAGTCACACCTAGCGGTCCTGCTGGCCATCCTGGCCGTGCTGAAGGCCGGCGATTACTGGCTGGATCGCTACGAACTGACCAACAGCACCCGGGGCATCGTCGATGGCGCCACCTACTCGGTTGTCAACGCGCAGATCCCTGCAATCATGCTGCTGATCCTGATTGCCGTCCTGACCGCTGGCCTGTACCTGTCGGTCATTAAGACCAATTCATGGCGTCTACCACTGCTCGCCTCGGCGCTGTGGCTGGTCGTTTCCATCGTTGGCGGCGTGATCTATCCGGCCATCGTCCAGTCGCTCGTCGTCAATCCGAACCAGGAAACCCGTGAGGCCCCGTTCATCGAGCGCAACGTCGATGCGACCCGCGAGGCATTGAGCCTGACCAACGTCGGCATCCGCGAAGTGCAGTTCGGCACGCTCACCGCTGCCGAAGTTGAGGCCGACATCGATCCGCTCACCAACGTGCGCCTCCTCAACCCGGCCGAAATGGAAACCCGTTTCCTCGTCGACGAAGGCCAAGTCGCTGGCTTGAGCATTGAAGACCTCGACGTCGACCGCTACGAATTCGACGGCGAAGTCGAAGAGGTCCTCGTGGCAGCCCGCGAGCTCGATCTCGGTGGTGTCACCAACCGCAGTTGGCAGGGCATCCACCTGATCAACACCCGCGGGTGTGGCCTTGTGGCAGCGCCGACCAGCAAGGTCCAGTCGAACCAGCGGCCCGATTACCGAACGCTCGAACTCGAGCGCCCCGAGCTGTACTTCAGCCCGACGATGAGCGGCTACGGCATTGCCAACTCTGCATCGAGCGAACGCGAATGCGACGAGCCTCACCAGTACGAAGGCACCCAAGGTGTGGCAATGAGCTCGTTTGCTCGTCGCGCGGCCTTTGCCCTCGCCTTCCTCGACTACAACGTCGTTGGCTCGGGTGCAATCCGGTCCGACTCCCAGATGCTCTGGGTGCGTAACGTCAACGACCGCCTCACCAAGCTCGCACCCTTCTTGTCGTACGATGCTGACCCCTATCCGGTCGCCGTTGACGGTAGAGCAGTGTGGGTGGTCGACGGCTACACGACCTCGTCGCGCTACCCGTATGCCCAGTCCATTGGTGCCGTGCAGCGCTCGCCGCAGTCCGGGCTGTCCAACAGCGACAACTACGTGCGCAACAGCGTCAAGGTTGTTGTCGATGCGTACACCGGCGACGTCACTTTCTACGTCGTCGATGACGTTGACCCGATCCTCAAGGCGTGGCAGAGCGCCTTCCCCGACCTGTTCACCTCTGGTGACGAAATGCCTCAGTTGATCCGGGAACACCTCCGCTATCCGGAAGACCTATTCCGCATCCAGACCGATGTGTACTCGAAGTACCGGCTCGACCCGAAGTTGTTCTTCCAGCGCGACGGCAACGCATGGTCGGTGGCCCAGGCCCCGAGCGCAACGCCGGCGAGCAACACGCGGACGATCTCAGACACCGTCGTTGGGGCTCCTTCCGCCGCCGCCAACACGTTCGCTACCGAGTCGAACGCCGAACGATTCACCCCGTACTACACGGTCTTCGACACCAGTCAGCCCGGTGAGGAACGCAACGAAGAGTTCGTCATCCTGCGCCCATTCGTACCGTTCTCGACAGGCGACACCCGTACCCAGTTACAGGCGTACATGATCGCGTCGAGTGACCCTGATACATACGGACAACTGACGACGTACGTGGTGCAGGAACGCAACGGGAACCTTCCTGACGGTCCACTCCGTGTGGCAGGTAACGCCGAATCACAGTCCGAGATCTCCGACCGCATCACACTCGACAACCAGGATGCTGGTGGAACCCAGGTGCGCTTCGGTGACCTTCAATTGGTTCCCGTCGGCGACGGCCTGATCTGGGTGCGGCCGTACTACGTCGCCGTTCCGCAGGAAACTGGCACGGTCCGCTCTGTCAGTGAATTCCGCTTCGTCATCGTCTCGAACGGCAACAACTCGGTGCTGGCGAGCACGATTACCGAAGGTGTCCGACGGCTGTTCCCCGGCTTCGAAGGTGATGTCGGTGACGTTCTCGGCGTGCCAACCGAACCCGGCGATGTCGTTCCGGCCGCCCCGGTCGAAGACGATGGCATCGATGTGTCTGGGTTGCCCGTTGATGCTGCAGAGCTGTTGACGCTCGCCGACTCGCTCTTCGACGAAGCCGATGACGCCCTCGCCATTGGTGACCTCGGCGAGTACCAGGCCAAGGTCGAAGAAGCCCGTGCTCGCCTCGCCGAGGCGCTCGCCATCCTCGAAGCTGGCTGACCCCGCCCGCCCAACCTGCCTGGGCGGGGGTGAGTTTCGACGTCTACTGGTTCGGTGATCGTTGGTTCGAGTTCAGCGGGCGGCGGAAATGCTCGGCCAGTTCGGCGAGATCGGCACGGAACTGAATCTCGTATCGGGCCTGTTCGGCCGCGAGCTTTTCGGTGCTGCGCTGGACTGAGCTGATTGCTTCGGCAACGAGTTCCTGCACGGCGACCGCATCGTCGGCCGACGGCGTTTTTTCGGCGTCGGCCTGATCGAGCAGCACATCGAGATCGTTGCTCAACTCGGTCAGCTGGTTGGCCAATTCGAGCGACACCTTGTTCATCCGGTTGTCGAGCGCTGACATCTTCTCGGTCATTTGGCTGACCTGATCTTGCACTACCTGAACGTCGGCAGCACTCGCCGCGTCGACCTCGTCCGGAACGGCTGCGGCGCGGAGCTGCTCGCTGAGCTCGGCGAGCTCGGCGGCGCGAGCCTGTTCGCCTTCGGCACGTGCAACGTCGGCATCGCTCAAGGCTGCTTGCGCGGCATTGATGCGTTCGTTGTGGTCGGTGATCGAGTCAGCGAGTTGGTCGATGCGGGTGAAGAGCGCGTCGATGCGCAGGTCTGGTCGTGGGAGCGCCGAAACCTTCTTCGACTCGACCTCGAGCCGGTCGGCGAGCGCACGAACCTGACCGGAGAGTTCGGTGACTGCACCGAATTGGTGACCGACTTCGCCGACCTCCTGGCCGACCTGGCTGACTCGATCATCGACGGCGCCGACTCGCTGGTCGAGTTGTGCGCCGGCCGCGTCGAGGGAGTCGAGCCGCTGGTATAGCAACGAGTTCGTCCGATCGACTGTGTCAACCATCGAGAGCAGCTCGGCCTTCTGCTGATCGGACGCATCGAGTCGCTGTTTGAGGTCGACGATCTCGGCGCGGAGCACGTCGATCTGATTCGGTTCGGTTGTTTTTTTGCGAAAGAGTCCCATGGTTTGACCCGAAACCTAGCTGACTACTGTTGGGTCATGGCTGGCAAAGACACTCCGAACAAGATCCTCCTCGAAGAAGCAGAGATGCCGACCCAGTGGTACAACATCGTTGCTGACCTACCGACGCCGCCGCCTCCGGCGCTCCATCCGGGGACGCATCAGCCGGCTGGTCCCGAAGATTTCGCGCCGCTGTTCCCGATGGCGCTCATCGAGCAAGAGGTTTCGACCGAGCGATATATCGACATTCCCGGTGGTGTTCTCGACGTTTACAAGCTCTGGCGCCCAAGTCCGTTGTTCCGTGCGAAGCGCCTCGAAGCAATGCTCGACACGCCAGCACGCATCTACTACAAGTACGAGGGCGTCAGTCCGGCTGGCTCGCACAAGCCGAACACTGCGGTGCCGCAGGCGTACTACAACCATCAAGAGGGCATCACGAAGCTCACGACCGAAACCGGGGCTGGCCAGTGGGGTTCGGCGCTCGCGTTCGCCACTGCCCAGTACGGGATGGAGTGTGAGATCTGGCAGGTGGCTGCGTCGTACAAGCAGAAGCCGCACCGCAAGACGATGATGGAAATCTGGGGCGCCACCCTGCACTCGTCTCCGTCAGAGCTGACCGAATTTGGCCGGTCGCTGCTTGCCGAGAACCCCGACCACACGGGCTCGCTCGGTATCGCCATTTCCGAAGCGGTGGCGATGTGTATGGAAGATCCCAACGCCCGCTATGCGCTCGGCTCGGTACTCAACCACGTATTGATGCACCAAACGATCATTGGCGAAGAGGCCTTGCTGCAACTCGCCAAGGTCGAAGAGGTGCCCGACGTGCTCGTTGGCTGCACCGGTGGCGGTTCGAACTTCGGTGGTCTGGCGTTCCCGTTCCTACGCGAGAAGCTCGCTGGCCGGATGAACCCGATCATCCGCTGCGTGGAGCCGGCGGCATGCCCGACGCTCACCAAGGGCGAGTACCGCTACGACTTCGGCGACAGCGCTGGCATGACACCGTTGATGAAAATGCACACGCTTGGCCACAGCTTCGTGCCGGAGCCAATCCATGCGGGTGGCCTGCGCTATCACGGCATGGCGCCGCTCGTTTCGCACGTGTACAACGAAGGGCTCGTCGAGGCGATCTCAATTCCGCAGCGTGAGTGTTTCGCCGCGGCCCTCGACTTCGCGAAGGCCGAGGGCATCATCCCGGCTCCCGAGCCCACCCACGCCATCGCTGCTGCGGTGCGCGAGGCGCTGGCGTGCAAGGAGAGCGGCGAAGAGAAGGTCATTCTCACTGCGCTCTGCGGGCACGGCCATCTCGACTTGGCCAGCTATGAAAAGTACCTGTCGGGCGACATGGTCGATTACGAACTGCCTGACGAGGCCATTGCCGAAGCGATGAAGTCGGTCCCGGTTATTGGATAGTTACCTGCGGGTCGGGCGAACTGTCCCGACGGATTCAGAGGACGAGAACGAAGTCGCCTGGGTCGCCGGCTGGCGCGGGTTTGAAGCCCATGCGGTGCAGATACCGATCGTGCATGTCGGTGGTTGCTTCGGCGCGAAGCTGCGTGATGCCGTGTTGGCCGAACACGTTCGAGCCGCGCCCGTAGAGCCAGTCGCCGAGCCGCGAGTCGCGGTAGGCGGAGAGTACATAGTCGAGGTCGACGGTGAGTGTGTCGCCGTTTTGATGTCCGATCAGCACGCCGGCGGGCAACCCGTCGCGGGTGAGGAGAAGGGCCAAGACGTCATCGCCGACGGGCATGGCGAAGTCGGGTTGGAAGGTGCCGATGTCGCTCGTGTGGAAGCGGATGAAGTCGAGGAGGAACGGTGAGTCGGCCCGGATGTCGGACACGCCGAGATCGATGGCGCCGGAGCGGAACTCTTTGGTCAGGAACCAGACGTTGATGGCGGCGATGGCGATGTTGGTCACCATGATCGGCGTCGACTCGATCAGTAGGCCGTAGGTGAAAAACGTGGTCGAGCCGCAGAGCGAGAGCAGTCGTAAGCGGACGACGGAACTCATCGTGAGCGACGTGACGACGATTGCTGAGGCTGCATAGCCGAGGATTTCGGTACCGGCAACGGCGATCATGCAGCAGATCCTGCCGCAGTTTTGACACGGGCTTTGGTTTGGCCGCGCACGATCATTGCCAACGCACCGATCACGCAGGCCATCGCGATGCCCTGCAACGCAGTGACGGCCTCGCCGAGAATGATCCACGCGAGGGTGGCCGAGGCAACGGGGATAAAGAGCGTGAACGTCGAACCGACCCAGAGCGGAATTCGCTGGAGCGACCAGTTCATCAGTGAATGGCCAACGATGCCCGAGCCGATGATCATGAGGATCAACCAGCCCCAATTGGAAGCGTTCGGCCACGAGAGGTCTTGGCCGAGGGGGAGCCCGATCACGAGGCAGATTGCTGCCGTCCAGATCGAGGTGCCGGCGGTGAACTCGGTCGATGTCATCGTCGAGCGGGATTTCTTCGATGCGATGAAATAAGCGCTCCACGAGAACATGGCGGCAACGGCGAGCAGGTCGCCCCGCAAGCTGGTGACATCGTCGGTTGTTGCACTGGCGACGACGACGAACGCTCCAGCGAGGGCGACGAGCGACCAGAGGGCGTCGCGTGGTCGGATCTTCTCGCCAAAGAAGCGGGCCGCGACAACGCCCACCAAGATTGGTTGCAGGGAGCCAATGGTCGTGGCGTTGACGACGCTTGTTGCCTTGATCGCAGAGAAGAAGAACACGATGTCGGCACCGAGAGCGATGCCACCCCACATCGACTTGCGGATGATCTGCATCGTGAATGGCACGCCGCGGGCACGCATGTAGATGGTGAGGCCGATGAAGAAAACGAAGAACCGGTAGGTACCGATCGCCAAGGCGTCCATATCGAGGTACTTCGCGAGGATTGTTCCGGTCGACCATGCGGTGACGGCAATACCGGCGCCGAGTAAACCGCGTGGGGTTTCGCTGGCAGCGGCGCTGTCGGCGCTGGTTTGGGTCGTTGCGGTCACCGACGCAACGTATCTGGTTGCCCGGCGGTGAGGGCCTGTCGGGGGCGGTGTTCACAGCACCCTGCACGGGCATGGTTCTGAAGAGGCCGGTTGTGTTCGCAATACGACGGCTCTATCATGACATCACTGTTCGCCGCGGGGTGGAGCAGTTCGGTAGCTCGTCGGGCTCATAACCCGAAGGTCGTAGGTTCAAATCCTACCCCCGCCACCAACGTCCGAGAAATTGGATACGGAAGCCCAGCCTTGAGCTGGGCTTCCGTGGTTTTCGGGTTCCTTCGCTTTGTCCCTCCACGTCGCTTCGTCGTGGCGAACCGTTGCTTGTCGATCGGTATGGGTGGGGCTCGCTTCGGACGCAGTACTGCGTGGCCATCGGGAAGTGGATCAATCGAAAGGTCGCGGCCGAGCTGGCTGGATGCTCGATCGACACTGTCCGTCGCTCCGAGAAGACGCACTTGTTGACCAAGCGGTACGACGCAGCGACCAAGGAACGGCTCCTCTGTGTCGAGGGTGATTTGGTGGTGACGCATTGCAACAATGGGGCCTGCGTCACCGCAACCCGCACCACCCGCACCACCCCCAGCCGGGACAGGGAGAACACGTCGATCGCGGCGGCACTATCGAGACTGGGCGTTCCTCCACACCATCGCACCATCGCACCATCGCACCATCGCACCATCGCACCATCGCACCATGAAATCCGAGGGTCTATCAGGGCCTCCCTGAATAGTTGGCGCCGCCGGAACTCGGAATCAATGTAATCACAGATGCGGTGACTGTTCACCAGGAAGTATTTGAGACTTTTGCCACTCTAGAGATTAATCAGAAGGAGAATGTTCGAATTAGGCACGCTTTAGCGCTAATATATTTTGCATGTTCGTTTCGTGGAATAAAGATGACTCTTTATCTTGATTTATGTCGCGCTGCACTCACGATGAGGCGTAGCGCGTATTCGGCGCTCGCTCAACGTCAACGCCATTCGAATGTGTTCGCTGCGACGTTGGTTGCTGGCGCGACTGTCGTAGCGAGTTTCGCTGTCGCGCCGGCGAGCGCTGCCAGCGCCGACGTCGTTGTTGGCGTGCCGTCAGAGCGGCCTGCCCCCTATGTGTGGCCGCTTGAGGGTGAGCCGTTTGCGATGCGTGGCGCTGCTGCTGTGTCGTTCCTCAAATCCATCGGGAACCTCGGTTTCGCCTCGGCGAACGCAGGACTCACCGAGGACGAACTCATTCGAACGCTCCGCGAAGACAGCACAATGTTTGTGTCCCGGGACCTGATGGTCGGCTACGCCGACACAGCCCCAACCTCAGCTGAATCTGCCGCGTACGCAGCCAGCGACACCCCGGGCGCTCCGCAGGCGGCGGTCACTCAAGCCGAGGTTTTCGACCTCAACTCGCGGCCCTCATCGACGCGGTTGATCTACCTTGACTTCAACGGTCACACAACAACGGGCACACAGTGGAACCGCGACGCCGGCGTCGATCCCATAATCTCCACTCCGTACGACATTGACGGCAACAACGCGTCATTCAGTCCCACCGAACTTGCGAACATGAAACAAACCTGGGAGCGCGTCGCAGAGGATTACGCGCCGTACGACGTGAACGTGACAACCAAAGATCCCGGCAGCGCAGGATTGATCAAAACCAACAGTAGCGACACTGCGTACGGGCAGCGTGTTGTGGTGGAGTCCTCAGACTGGTATTTCAACGCCAAGGGTAGTCGGATCGGCGGAATCGCCTACGTGGGTACGTACGGATACCTGGACAGGTTCCGACCGGGCACCGACTTGCCGGCATTTGTTTTCGCTGGCAATCTCGGCGGCAATGCAATGGCTATGGCTGTCACTGTCTCGCACGAGGCTGGGCACACGCTCAACCTCTCGCACGACGGAATCACGCGCGATGGCAAAAGGGAGGAGTACTACAGTGGCCACGGCACCGACGGCAACGGCGGTCTGGCGTGGTCTCCCCTCATGGGTTCTGCGTTTTACGGCAAGTTCACGCAGTGGTCTAACGGCAGTTACACCGGCGCCACGCAAACCCAAGACGACGTCGCCATAATCCAAGGGTTTCTTCGCGTAGTTCCGGACACGCCGCAAAGTAACGGCGGCGAGCGTGTTGCGGCGCAGTCAACAACTCTCGGAGTTTTGACGTCGGGCGCCGACACGGACACCTACCTCACCTACGTAGCCAACGGGGCACTCGAGGTCGAAGTGACCGCAGGTGGCGCGTACACGACGACCACGTTCGCGTCGGTCAGTATTATCAACACTGCAGGTGTTGTTGTTGCGTCCGGCAGCCCAACACAACTTGCCAACTGGGCCGCAACAGCTTCAGCGGTTGTCACCGAGGGCGAGTTCACTATCGAGATCAAACCTGCTGCATGGCTGACTCCTGACACCGGGTTTACAACGTACGGATCCATTGGCAACTACAAACTGACCATCAACGGACAAGCCGCCGCCACCACCACGACAACGACACCACCGACGACAACGCCGACGCCGACGCCGACGCCGACGCCGACGCCGACGCCGACGACAACGACAACGACAACGA
>JBLIKS010000059.1:0-12072 GCA_047635555.1 Candidatus Azotimanducaceae bacterium | reverse complement strand
CGGGCAAACCTGCGAGCAGGCCAGCGAGGCGACCGAGGTTGCCAGCACCGTGGGCGCCATTGCCGAGGGCGACGTCTTCGACCTGGCCGGGCTCGATGCCCGACTTGTCGACGGCGCTCTTAATGGCATGTGCCGCCATTGACATTGCGGGGGTCATGTTGAAACCACCGCGGCCAGCTTTTGCCAGACCGGTACGGGCGTATGAAACGAAGACTGCTTCGCGCATGGGGAGAACTCCTGGGAATCGAGCCCGACTGGACCAGGCGGGCAGTCGGGGTGAGGTTGTCGGGGTGATGGTGCAGATGTGCGTTCGCGAACTTAGTGACACGAGCACTCGGATCTTGCACTCGACTGACTCGTCGTGACCGATGTCCACCAGTGAAACTGCCCGAGTGAGTACAGCGATGAGACGGCCGCAGCCATGAATACCACCGACCAGGCGGCGCAGATATTGCTCAAGGCATTCAACGATCGCCAGCCGATAGAAGGCCTTCCCGACGAGATCAAGCCGAGCAACGTCGAGGAGGGCTACGCCATTCAGCAGGCCGGCCATCGGCTGAGCGGCGTGCAGCTCGGTCCATGGAAAGTCGGCGCGACGAGCGCCATGGGGCAGAAGTTCTTAGGGATCGACGCCCCCTTCGTCGGTCGTCCGCACCTCAACCGCGTGCTCACCGACGGTGCAGACATTTCGCTCAGTGAGTGGTTCGCCGGGCCAGTAGGCGTCGAGGTCGAAGTCGGATTCATCCCACTCTGCGACCTCACCGAGATACCGGACGACCCGCTCGAACTCTCCTCGTTGGTCGACGTCGTTGGCTGCTTCGAACTCGTCAACTCGCGCTTTACCGACTTGGTTCGCCCTGGCGCTCCCAGCCTGATCGCCGACAACGCCGTGTCGTCAGTCATCGTCCGGGGCAGCTCGCTTGGCCTCAAAGTGAACCAGATCAGAGCACTCGATCAGCTCGTCGTGGCGCTCGACATCGATGGCACCGAGCAGGTCGCTGCAACTGGTGCGAGCGCACTTGGGCACCCACTCAACGTGCTGCAATTCGTTGCACGCAAGGCAATCGAATGGGGCACACCGATCGCCGCTGGCGAGCTGGTCATCACCGGAACCTGCACGGGGCTCGTGCCGCCAGCCGCCGGGATGTCGATCGTCGGACGCTTCGGTGATTCCCACATCGCTGCAACGTTCCGACCCTGACCGTCAGCAACGTGGCACATGCGAACCGTTCAGGTGGCAGGCTCAGTCTGTGAGCGACTTCTTTCCTTACCGGTTTGACAAGCGTTGGACGCCGCTGTTCGTTGCGATGCGCGTCGGCGCCAACGACGGTGTCACCGTGACTCGCAATGCCGACGGCGGCGGCACGTTCCAAGCGACGTTCGGGTTCCTGTCGACGGAGACGCCACTTTCGAACATCGACCACACCAAGATCACCGGCCCACATCGTTGGTACACCGCAGTTGGTCCGCGGCTGAGTTTCGCTGACGATGGTCTCACCTTCGGGACGAACCATCACCAAGGTCTGTGCATCGAGTTTGTCGAGCGCATTCCCAAGGTCATCGGCCTTCGCCCGCACTCAGCGCTGTGGGTCAGTGTTGCCGACCCGCAGGGGCTCGCCGATGCCCTCGGCTGCTGAGCCAAACTGATGCTGCTCGCCTAGATTTGGTCACCGGACATCTCGTTGCCAGGCAGAGCCGGATCGATACCGGTCATCTCGATCGACAGTTCCCACAGCCCTGCGGCGAGCGCCCCGTCACGGGCCACCGATGAAGCCTGCGCTTTGCCGGCTGGGCCAGCAGTTTCGCTGCGTCGTGTCGGGCCAAAGTACTCGCCGCCTTCGACACCTGGCGCAGTTGCAGCCATCAGCGTGGGCCATGCGCCTTCCGCGGCTGAGTTGAAAAACGGGCGGAACAGCGGGACAGCGAACCGAACGAGCGACGGCAGGTGCCGCGCCAGTTCAGTGTCGGCGATGCCCGGGTGGCAACCAACAGCAATGGTCGATGACCGGGCTCGTCGCAGCCGGCGGTCGAGTTCGAACGCAAACATCAGGTTGGCGAGCTTGCTCTGCCCGTAGCGATCTTGTGCCCTGTAGCGGCTCTGCGCATTGATGTCGTCGAAAAAAATCTTTGCGCCGCGATGCGCAATGCTGCTCGTCACGACAACCCGGGCATCGGGCTGTTCGCCAAGCTTCGGTAGCAACAACGATGTGAGTGCGAACGTGCCGAGATGGTTCACGCCGAACTGCGACTCGAACCCGTCGACAGTCATCTCTTTCGGCGGCATCATGATCCCGGCGTTGTTCACGAGCACGTCGAGCCGGGCCTCCTCGTTCACCTGAGCAGCGGCGTCGCGCACACTGGAAAGGTCGGCCTGGTCAAGTTGGACGACGTCGAGGTCGGCGTCGGAGACATCGACACGAATGGCATCGATTGCTGCGTTGGCCTTGTCGACCGACCGGCAACCGAGCAGCACGCGGGCGCCCTGCGCTGCGAGCACCTTCGCTGTCTCAAAGCCGAGGCCGGTGTTTGCCCCGGTGACCAGAATCGTCCGTCCGGACTGGTCAGAAACGTTGATGTTGGTAAAACCGGCCATACACATGTGTACCCGTCGACGCCCCGCTTACTTGTTTTCCGTCCAAACCTGCCGACCGCGAGTCAGCAGAAATGTCGTCGGTCGTCCCCGTTTTGACGGTCGGCCGAATTGGCTCGTCGTTGTCAACTCGGTGGATCGCTGCGTATGGTCGTGAGTCCACCCCAACCTGGATGTACGAATGACTCAACAGCAACCGACCAACTCACTGCAGCGTTTCCTCGACGGCGACCTGGATGCGCAACCGCGAGGGATCGAAGATTCCGCCAACGATGTTGGTTCGCGGATGGCTGAGGCGCGCGTCGCCGCTGGCCGCACGCAGGCAGAGATCGCGAATCAATTGGGTGTGAAGACGTCAACCGTCGCGGCGTGGGAGCACGGCAGTGCGTCACCACGCAGCAATCGGCTGGCCTCCCTCGCGGGGATCTTGGGTGTCAGCCTGTCCTGGTTGATCGTGGGGCATGGCGACGAACCAACGTCCACCGACGACCTCGATGAAATCAAGGTGGCACTGAACCGAGTGCAGGCGCAGCTCGTCGACACCCTCAACGAGGTCGACGTACTCGCAGCACGAATCGACATTGCTCGCGACACCGACTAGCAGGGCCGACTGACACCGGGCGGCAGCCGTCTATTCGTCTGTCGACGAAGTGTCCACTGGGTGGTCCGCAAGGATCCGCTTCAGCAGGGCGACGAACTCAACAGCATGAGGGTTCTGGGCGGTCCGAATCGGAAAGTACGCATTGATTCTGCCGGCGTGCGGGATGGTGATGTCGGGAACGCGCACCAAGGTTCCCGCGTCAATCCGCGGTCGAACCGAACGCTCCCACCCCAGGGCGACGCCACCGTCGCGCTCGGCGACGTCGAGGCACACTTGATACGAGGTGAAGACCACTGTCTTGAGGCTGCCGGGCTCGACGACCAAGGCGGACGAAAGAACGTCCTGCCATGTGGTCCAGCCGGGATCCACGTAATCAACATGCAGCAGCGGCAGCCGTGCGAGATCGGCTGGCGTAACCGGTGTGGGGAGTTGCGCTGCAAACGTTGGTGAACAGACAGGGAACACGGCGTCATCGGCGATGAATTCGACGTTAAACAAGCTGGACTCGCTGGGCCCGTAGCCCAAGGCCAGGTCGAAGTACTCGTCCGTGGAGGCGACCAGATCGTTCGAGGCAAGCACTCGGATATTCACATCGGGATGGGTGCGGTGAAACTCGCCGAGGATGGGGGCCACGGTCGCCGTCGCCAGCGACAGACTCGTGAGAATCGTGATCGAATCGTTGCCAGCTGCGCGCCGACGAATCAGATCGGCCGTTGCCGACAGTTCGCTGAGCGAAAGGCGCACCGACGCTGCGAGCAGTTCGCCGTCGGCGGTCGGCGTCACATCGTGGCGGTGCCGTTTGAAAAGGCTGACACCCAAGTCGGCCTCGAGTTCGCGGATTCGCCTGCTGACCGTTGCCTGGGACTGGTGGAGTTCACGGGCAGCACGAGTGAAGTTTCGATGCCGGAATGCCGCCTCGAACGGCACGAGAGCTGCAAGGGGCGGGAGATTCCGGTCGAAATCAGACATTCGAAAACCGGATACCTCGTGCCGAAAGATGCGTACCTTGCTTCACCCCACCGACACTACGCTTTTCAGCAGTCAACCACCCCCCAATTGAACACCCCGAAAGAGAGTCCGAAAATGGGAATCCCCACATCGTTGAAAGAGCGCAAGCAACCCGCAGTGCAGTCACTGCAGAAGCCCGCATCCAGCCGGCTCCTGTTCGGCAAGGTGAACGATTGGGTACGCCACTACCCCGGAGCCCAGACCGGTCCGAGCCAACAGGCGTTCGACACAATCTCTCGATCATCACACGTGTCACTGGCACGCCGTTCGACCAAGTAATCCGTTCGACCAAGTGATCAGTTGCAGTGCCCGCATGCGGGCACTGCAACGGGTTCGATTGGCGAGTGTCGAACTCAGGTCGGCTCGACCCGGCCTGTGAGTACGGCATCGACAATCGAATCGCAACTCGGCAACGTGACACCAGACGCTGGGCCGGTAGCGATGAACGAGTCGGTCGCACACAAGCGAGACATGTTCATGACGGCCCGCTCACCAAGATGCGCCATCAGCGCTTCGCTCTGTGACCCTGTTTCGCGGCATTCGTCGACAATCAGGACCTGAGCGCACGGTTCGACCGATGCGACGATCGCGTCAATCGGCAGTGGCGCGAGCCAGCGCATGTCGACGACTCGGCAGGAAACGCCGTGTTTGGACTGCAAAATCTCCGCAGCCTGTTCGGCCAAGAACACCCCGTTGCCGTAGGTGACAATGGCGACGTCGGTACCGTTACCGCGCACCGCAATTCGATCCATCGTGATCGGCTCGACAATCATGTCGGGATACCGGCCTGACCACCGGTCATCGCCGTCTGCATGGAGATCTCGAGTCATGTACCGAGCAATCGGTTCGAGGAAGACGACGACGCGTTGCTCCTCTCGTGCCAGGCGCACGGCCTCCCGCAACATCAGCACGGCGTCGACGCCGTTCGACGGACAGGCGATCACGAGGCCCGGAATGTCGCGAAGCACTGCGATCGAGTTGTCGTTGTGAAAGTGGCCACCGAAGCCGCGCTGGTATCCGAGGCCAGCAATGCGGACCACCATGGGGTTGGTGAACTGCCCGTTCGAAAAGAACGGCAACGTCGCTGCCTCACCGCGCAGTTGGTCCTCGGCATTGTGCAAATACGCGAGGAACTGGATCTCAACGATTGGAATGAACCCGTTGTGCGCCAGGCCGATGCCCATGCCGAGAATCGACTGCTCGTCGAGGATGGTGTCGATCACCCGATGCGCGCCGAACCGCTTCTGGAGCCGCTGGGTCACGCCGTACACGCCGCCCTTGGCCCCGATATCTTCGCCCGCAAGGACGATCTCGCGGTGCCGCAGCAACTCGTCGGTCAACGCCCAGTTCAGCAACTTCGCCAGATGCTGAGGTTCACTCATCAGGCGCATCTCGTGCGCGCCGAACACTTCGGCCCGATCTTTGACGTTCGGCACCGTGGCGGACTCGGTTATCCGACGGGGCGGGACAATGCTGGCCATCACTTGGTCAGCCGTTTGGAGCCGCTGTGTACCGGCCACGGCGTCCACCGCCCGATCGACCTCGGCGCCGACACTCCGGTAACGATCGAGCACATCGGTC
Organism: Candidatus Azotimanducaceae bacterium; assembly: GCA_047635555.1. Classification (GTDB taxonomy): domain Bacteria; phylum Actinomycetota; class Acidimicrobiia; order Acidimicrobiales; family Ilumatobacteraceae; genus Ilumatobacter_A. Next base: position 6,292 of record JBLIKS010000059.1, on the reverse strand, counting down.
GGCGAGAGATCGCTGAACTCAGCGAGTAGCCGAGCGGTGTGCAGCAGCGGATCGTTCGCCTCGTCGGCCTCGATGCGCTCCATGGACAGATAACTCGACGCCACATCAGCACCAGCATGGCCATACAGACGGACACAGGAGAGGTGCAAGAACACGGGCCGGCGTTGCCGTCGAGCAACGTGCGCGGCGCGTTGCGTTGCCACTGTTGCATCGAGCAGATCGAGCCCTGAACCGGCGACATACTCGATGCCCGCACGGCCCGACATTGATGCAGAAACCCAGTTGGCCGGCGTCTTCACCGAAATACCCAGCCCGTTGTCTTCGCATACGAAGATCAGCGGCAGCGGGACGCCCTGATACGCCGTCCAACCGGCGGTGTTGATTGCCGCTTGAGCACTCGCGTGGTTGAGCGAGGCATCACCGAAGCTGCACATCACCACCGAGTCGTTGGGCAAAACCTGATGCTCCGGCTTCACCCGTTTGGCGAGGCCGATCGAATACGCCGTGCCAACCGCTTTTGGAAGGTGCGATGCAATCGTGCTCGTCTGCGGTGGCATTGCCAGGTCGGCCGAGCCCAACACCTTGTGCCGACCACCCGAAATCGGGTCGTCGATGGACGTGGTGAAGCTGAGCAGCATGTCGCGCATCGGGTCGACGCCGACCTGGCCAGATCGCGCAATCTGGAACGCAGCATCGCGGTAATGGACGAAGGCCATGTCGGTTGGACGCAGTACTCCAGCGACTGCTGCCATCCCCTCGTGCCCGGACGAACCAATCGTGTAGAAGCCGAATCCGCGGGCCTGCATGTCTCGCGCCGCGCGATCGAGGTGCCGGCTGAGCACCTGCGCCTCAAAGAGCGATACGAGTTCGTCAGCAGTGAGCTGTGCATCGTCGAGCGTCGCTCTACCAACCCGCTCCGGGAGGTCGCCCTGAGCGACTCGTCGCAAGAAGTTGTCATGGACGATCTCGACCCGGTTCACGCGGCCATTTGACCACATCGTTTGCCGCGAACATGCGGGCATGTCAAAAGGGTTCGACCCACCAGGCCAGCGCCGTCTTCGTCCCGGCCGGAATCTCGGTGAATCCACCGTCGTGGATCTGCACGGGTGCGCTCTCAGCAAGCGCGTCCCAGAGGCGTCGATCCGGATGCACCACAGTGATTGGCCTGCCCGCAGCATCCCATCGGCTCACCACCTCGCCGTCGGAGCGCATCCACGCCCACTGGCCAGCGTGGGCGCACTGCGCAGCCTGCTTGCCCCACGACATCACGACCATCGGCGTCACGGCAATGACGAGGCCGACAACGTCTGGCAGGACATCGATCGGTTCAATTTCGTCGAGTGGTGACGACTGGATCTGGAGCTTGGCGAGTTGTTCCGGAGCCTCGTCCAGACGACTGGGAACGAAGGCACGCACTTCTACACCGCCTCGCTCGGCAGTCACCCCATCTGGTTCTTGGGCCCGACGCCATGCCGATGCGCGTCCTCGTCGGACGATCTTGCGGATCCGGTCGCCGTTCCAGGCAGCGACGGCTTCGTACCATTCGCCGCCCGGCTGGCTTCGCTCGTCGTCCAGCAACTCGATAGTGGCGAGCGCGGCCACTGCACAGATCTGTGCGGTGGTGGGCGGATCCATTTTCTCGACGCGGGCCGCAAGCTGGAGTGCTCGGGGTGACTCGCTCGGCTCGGCAACTTCCATCTGGTTGGTCTACACGGTCGAGCGGACCACAACACCGGCGGGTCCGTGGCGTATCGTGATGGCATGCGGCTCGACAAGATCCCCACTGGCAACACGCCGCCCGAAGACATCAACGTCATCATCGAAGTACCCGTCGGCGGCGAACCAATCAAGTACGAGATGGACAAGGCCTCAGGCGCCCTGTTCGTCGACCGATTCCTGTACACCCCAATGAGGTATCCCGGCAACTACGGCTTCGTCCCGCACACTTTGTCCGAAGACGGCGACCCGATCGATGTGCTCGTGTGCAACACCCGCGAGATCATCCCCGGAGGCGTCATCAACTGCCGTCCCGTTGGCGTTCTTGTCATGGAAGACGATGCAGGCCAAGACGAAAAGATCTTGGCGGTGCCGAGCAGCCATGTCAGCCGTCGCTACCAAAATGTTGCCGACTACACCGATCTGCCCGACATCACGCTTGAGCAGGTCCAGCACTTCTTCGAGCACTATAAAGACCTCGAACCGAACAAGTGGGTGCGGATTGATCATTGGGGTAATGCCGCAGAGGCGAAACAAATGATCGTCGACGCCATTGCCCGCGCTGGCTCGAGCACCTGAACCCATGCCGTTGTCGATGAACGCTGACGGGCAGGGCCTGGCCGGCGTCTCAGACGCATCAGCGGCCGAAGTCGTTGGGGTCTACGACGACTGGGTGTCGACGTACGACACCGATGTGCAGTCGTGGGGCTACGAGGTTCCTGACCGACTCGCAGCGGTCATCGCCGCCGCTGGCGCCACCAACGGTGACGTGCTCGACGCCGGCTGCGGCACCGGCCTCGTCGGCCTCGCGCTCGATGCCGTCGGTGTCGCATCGGTCATCGGCGCCGATTTCTCTCCCGAGTCGATCAACATCGCAAAGCAACGCGCCGTGTACCGAGAACTGCACGTTCTTGATCTCAGCCAACCGCTGCCGTTCACATCGCAGCGCTTCCTCGCCGTCGTCTGCGGCGGCGTTTTCAGCTATCTCACCGAGCCCGAGGCCGTGCTTCGAGAGTTCTTACGCATCGTTCGCCACGGTGGCCCGATCGTCTTCACACAGCGCGTCAACCTGTGGGAAAGCCGCCAGATGGACGCCGTACTCCAGCGTCTCGCTGAGCAAGGTCGGTGCACCGTCGACGTCTCGCCGCCTCGCCCGTACCTGCCAGGCCACGGCGAGTTTGACGATGGCGTCCACGACGTGACCCTCATCGCGACCTGATCAGTCGAGCCGGCGGACCGTCGGCTTCTGGCCAGTCGTACCGTGCGCGATACCGACGACGCGGTCGAGCTTTGTCGTCCCGTTAAGTCGCCCGAACAGACGGGTACCTGCTGCGCTGATCCCGCCGTCAACCGTGATCGACGTGCCCGTGACGAACGCCGAGTCGGGCCCAGCCAGCCACAATGCTGCGCCCGCGATGTCAGCACCCTCGCCCCGCTTGGGATACGGCTGCAGCTCCGCCATCACACGTTCGGCGTCGGCTTCGTCACCATGGTGCATCAGCGGGGTGAAGATGATCCCCGGGCAAATGGCATTGACTCGGATGGCATGCGGTGCCAATTCGATCGCTGTCGTCTCGGTGAGGTTGATGACCCCAGCCTTGGCTGCCGAGTAGGCCTGTGGCCCGCCGCCGCCACCCTGGCCTGCGACCGATGCCGTGTTGATGATCACGCCCCCGTCGCCCTGATCGATCAGCAGACGCGCGGCGTGCTTGGTTCCGAGGAACACGCCCCTGACAAGAACGGCGAAGGTTGCATCCCAGTCGTCTGACTCGATCTCAGTGATCGGCCCGAACGCTCCCCCGATGCCCGCGTTGTTGAACATGATGTCGAGCCGGCCAAACGCTTCGACGGCAAGGGCCACCGCCGATGCGACATCACTGTCAATCGCCACGTCGCAGCGGACGAATCGCGCTGCGTCGCCGAGTTCACGAGCAACTGCCTCGCCGGCATCGGCGTTGAAATCAGCAATGACGACACTCGCTCCTTCAGCGACGAAGCGTTGCGCTGTTGCGAGCCCCATGCCGCTCGCCGCGCCAGTGATCACCGCGACTTTGCCATCAAGTAACCCATGCTGGCCGGTCGGCGGAGGGGTCATCGCGAACTCTGGCCGTCGTCGACCTTGATGATCGTGCCGGTCACTGCATCAGAAGCTGGAGAACAGAGGAAAAGCAGGGTTGAGTCGAGCTGGTCCGGTCGACCGATCCGCTTGCGCGGGAAGTGCCCGCTGATGTCGCCCATCCGTTCGAGCATGCCGTCCATCATCTCCGACTCGAACGCCCCCGGGGCGATCGCATTGACGTTGATGCCGAACCGCGCCCACTCCACACCGAGTGCCTCGCTCATGCGGGCAATGGCTGCTTTGGTGATCGAGTACAGCGCTGCCCCTTCGCCGCCGTAGTTGGTCGCCGAGATGCTGGAGATGTTGACCATTCGCCCCGGCAACTTCGCGGCAATCAGGCGCTTGCCGACCTCACAGGAAAGTATGTACGGGCCGCGCAAGTTGGTGTCGATGACCTTGTCGATCAGTTCGAGCGACATCTTGTGCGCGCGTTGCGCGTCGGGAATGCCTGCGTTGTTGACGAGGATGGTGACAACACCGAACGCCGCTTCGGCCTGATGAACAGCCGCGACGATGCTCTCTGCGTCGGTCATGTCAATCGGGACGCCCACTGCCTGGCCACCTTCAGCAACAATGGCTGCGACCAATTCGTCGAGTCGCTCTTGACGTCGACCGGTTGCGACGACGGATGCACCGGAAGCGGCCAACACCTGGGCAAAGCGCCAGCCGAGGCCAGATGTTGCGCCCGTGACGAGGGCGACTTGACCGGTGAGGTCAGTCGAGTTGTTAACAGTGGTCATGATGCGCTCCATACGGTGGGAGGGATGCTGGTGGGAGGGATGCTGGTGGGAGGGATGCTGGTAGGCGGCCTGGAGCGACCATCGGTTCGAAGTCATCACCCCGAAACGGACGGAGCAGCAGCCGCTCGGTTTCGATCGTGCTCGTTGCGGTCATTGTTCGGCGGCAAGGGCCGTAGCGAACGTCGCCAGTTCGCCAGGGTCGATATCGACCAAACGCGCAGCGTCGGGGAAACCGCCCGAGGCAACGTCATCGGCGAATGCCGCGTAAGCCGCTACCCGCATCTCTTGGATCCGATCGAGTTCGGTCCGCAAGTCGGCGTACTGCTTCGCATGCCGTGGGACGTGGCCAGTGTTGGTGCCGAGCACGTCGGAGCTGAACAGATACTGCGCATCACAGTTCGGGCCGGAGCCCATCGAGATCATCACAAGGCTCGTCTTCGCGCTGATCGCCGTGGCCACTGGTTCGGGCACCACTTCGATCTCAGCAGCAAATGCACCAGCGTTGACCAGCGCCGTGGTCTGAGTCCATACCTCCATCGCGGTGGTCGCTGTCTTCCCCACAGCCTTGAACCCGCCGGTCCAGGTGCGGCGCGGCGGGATGAGGCCGACGTGGCCGACAACCGGAATGCCTTCGGCAGCCAATCGCTCAATCGTCTGTAGCGACGCCGCACACCAGCACGCGTCGGCGCCATTATTGATTGCAGAAAATGCCGCACGCAGGTAGTCGTCCGTCGTGATCACCTGGCCGTAGTCGAGGCCGACCACGATGAATGCATTGCCCGCAGCAGATCGCATCTCGGTACTCATCTGGGAGTCCTGGATGGTGATCATGTCAATCCCACCGTCGGCTGCAGCGGCGGCCTCGTCAGCGCTTGACACGTAGACATCGGTGTACTGACGTGTGCCTTTACTCGCACGAAGATCGGCAACGGTAAGACGACTGTTGGCTGCCATCCCGGCATTCTCCCACGATGACCCGGGCCCTGAGCGAGTCGCATGAATCGAGCCGGGCGCAGTCCCGAGTGCGCTCAGACGTTGACGTGGGGGCCGCGCGGGAGGAGTTCGCCAATCGTGGATTGCTGCACCGGACCGCCCTTGTTGTCGCCCACGACAACCAACATGTCGGGGCCGCCGAGTTCGAGGCCGACCTGGAGACACGCGCCGCATGGCCACGTCGGGCCACCGTCGGTGTCTGGGGCCGCGAGTGCCAACGCAACGGGCCGCGTGCCCTGCGCGACAGCAGCGAACATTGCCACCCGCTCAGCACACATCGAAAGCCCCAGCGAAACGTTCTCGACGATGACTCCAGGCACGATCCGGTCATCGCTGCAGCGAACAGCTGCGCCCGCCCTGAATTTCGAGAACGGCGCGTATGACTGCACGATGTTGTCTCGTGCTGCTGCAATCAGTTCGACGTTTGACATCGCTGCGACTCCTTCATCGGCGACTTGCCGAGTCAGTCTTCGGACGGGGGTTCGGATTGTGGGAGGACGTGAGTTTCGATGCCCTCGAGTTGGGCAACGACGTGGCCCGCCGCTGAGCGGATCTCAACATCACACACAACCATATGCGATGAGGCGCGGCGGCCGACAAGCGACATCGTGTGTTGCCCAAACGTCGGCTCGCAAAGCAGTCGCACCGTGCCGATTCCGGTCGGAAGCGACGGTAGACCGAGTTGGCGTTCAGTCCAGAGCAATGCGAGTTGCAAGGCTCCGTC
>JBLIKS010000058.1:0-12076 GCA_047635555.1 Candidatus Azotimanducaceae bacterium | reverse complement strand
AGGATGTGGACGGCGATCACGAAGGCCGACAGATTGGCGTGGTCGTGATCTTTCATGTGCGGTGGTGTCATTGTCATCACGCCGACCATCGCCGCTTGCGATATCGCCATCGCCGCGAAGCCAAGCCGGGCGCCTGATGATTGAGCAATCACGTCAATTGATGCGCGCACCTGTTTGATCGGCCGTGTCCGCTCGGCAGTCGGATCGATCCCGCCCGACACGGCGAGCGGATCAGGGCGGAGCCGAGTCCACACCACCGCCGCTGCGGCGAGAAGCAAGAACGTGGCGAAGACAAACGGGCCAATCAACTCGTCGAGACCAATGCTGCGGGCCACCGCCTTCTCGAACGGCGTCAATAATGGCCCGAACACCGCCCCAAGCGCACCAATCCAGACGATCGCCGCAATCGCCGTTGCCTGATGCTCGGGCTCGGCAAGGTCGGCCGCGACGTAGCGACCCTGCAGCGTTGACGCCTGCCCCGCACCGAAGAGAATCATACCAACGACGAAAAGCGGGAAGAACCGAAGTTGGCCGCCGGTGGCAGCAATTGCGCTACCTGCTGCGCCGATCAGAAGGGCGGCGGTCATTCCTGGCCGACGGCCCCTGCGCCGCATGAACGCAGCAAGCGGAACCATCGTGAGCGCCGCGCCCAAGGTGAACGAGGCGCTGCCGATGCCGGCCAACCGATCGGAACCCAACATGTCGCTCGCCAACAGCGTGACGACCGCAACCATGCCCGCCACCGCCGCCTGCCCAGGCACTTGCGCCATGCGCAACGACGTCAGCGTCCTGCGCTGCAACGCCGCCCGGTCCACCACATCCTGCTCAATCGCCTCCGTCACCCGCGGAGCCTTCCACACAGGCCACCGTGAGCTCCCCATCAGAAACCCACCACTCGAAGTTCACGCAACGCTGAGCTCGGGCGAACTGACCGCCTCAGGAGAGGAGGGGAACGAGGAATTGCCCGGTGAAAGATTCCTTCACCTTCGCGACATCTTCGGGCGTGCCTTCGGCGACAACCTGACCGCCGCCATTGCCACCGTTCGGACCGAGGTCGATGATCCAGTCAGCAGTCTTGATCACGTCAAGGTTGTGCTCGATCACGAGCACGGTGTTGCCCTGGTCGACGAGGCGTTGGAGCACCGTGAGCAGGCGACCGATGTCTTCGAAGTGCAGGCCGGTGGTTGGCTCGTCGAGCAGGTAGATCGTGTGACCGGTGGAACGTTTGGCCAACTCGGTGGCCAGCTTAACGCGCTGCGCCTCGCCGCCCGACAGGGTCGGTGCCGACTGGCCGAGCCGGACGTAGCCGAGCCCAACGTCCACGAGTGTTTCCATGTAACGAGCGATGCCCGGCTGGTTGGCGAAGAAGCCAACCGCTTCGGCCACGGGCATGTCGAGGATCTCGGCGATGTTCTTGCCCTTGAACTCGATGTCGAGCGTGTCACGGTTGAAGCGGGCACCGTGGCACACCTCACACGGCACGTACACGTCCGGCAAGAAGTTCATCTCAATCTTGATCGTGCCGTCACCTGAACAGGCCTCGCAGCGACCGCCCTTGACGTTGAAACTGAAGCGTCCAGGCTGATAGCCGCGGACTTTCGATTCGTTGGTCTGAGCAAACAGCTTGCGAATCTTGTCGAACACACCGGTGTATGTGGCTGGGTTGGATCGCGGCGTACGACCAATCGGTGACTGGTCCATGTCGATCACCTTGTCGAGTTGCTCGATGCCGGTGATTTTCTTGTGCTTGCCGGATGGCATCTTCGACTTGTAGATCTTCTGCATCAGCACGGGTAGGAGAATGTCGCGGACCAGCGATGACTTGCCTGAGCCCGAGACGCCAGTGACTGCGACGAAGTTTCCGAGCGGGATCTTGACGTTGATGTTTGCGAGGTTGTGCTCACGTGCACCAAAGATCTCGACTTCGGTTGAGCCTCGCGGCCGGCGGACCTCAGGGACTGGAATCTTCTTTTTACCGGTCAGGTATTGACCCGTGAGCGAGTTCTTCGCCTTGCCGATGCCCTTCACCGGGCCGGAATAAACAACCTCGCCGCCGTGCTCGCCAGCACCTGGGCCGATGTCGATGATCCAGTCGGCTTCGTTGATCGTGTCTTGGTCGTGCTCGACAACGATCACGGTGTTGCCGAGATCCCGCAGTCGAAGCAACGTCTCGATGAGTCGACGGTTGTCGCGCTGATGCAAACCGATCGACGGCTCGTCGAGGACGTACAGCGTGCCGACGAGACCGGAGCCAATCTGAGACGCGAGCCGAATGCGCTGCGCCTCGCCACCCGCCAGCGTGCCAGCAGCGCGAGACAACGTGAGGTAGTCGAGTCCAACGTCGAGCAGGAAGCCGAGGCGTTCGTTGATCTGCTTCATGACACGCTCGGCGATCATTGTGTCGCGATCGCTCAACACAAGTGCACCGAGGAACTTCGCCGAGTCTTCGATCGACATGTCGCTGACTTCGGAGATGTTCTTGTCGTTGATCGTTACCGCCAGCGATGCCGGCTTGAGACGAGCGCCACCGCATTTTGAGCAGGCAACGAGACGCATGTAGCCCTCGTACTGGTCACGTGCCCACTCGCTGTCGCTGCCCTCATGGCGTCGACGAATCCAGGGAATGACGCCCTCGTACTCGGTTGAATACGTCCGCGACCGACCGTAGCGGTTCTTGTACGAGACGGTCATCTTGCCCTTGACGCCGTGCAGGATCAACTTCTGCTGCTTGGCGGTGAGCGTGTGCCAGGGGGCGTCGAGGTCAATCTCGTTGACGTTGGCAACCGACTCGAGCATCCGCGTGAAGTACTGGGTGTGCGCGCTACGCCAGGGCGCAATGGCTCCCTCGGAGAGTGCTGCGTCGACGTCGGGGATGACCAATTCGGGATCGACCTCGTAGGTGGTGCCCAAGCCGTCGCACGTGACGCAGGCGCCATACGGCGAGTTGAACGAAAAGTTACGATCGGCAGGCTCGTCGTACGACGTGCCACACACGTCGCACGCCAAGTGCTGGCTGAACGTGATCATCTCGGGATCAGCATCGCGATGGATAATCTCGATTTCGGCGACGCCCTCGGCAAGGTTGAGCGCCTGCTCAAGTGAGTCGGTCAGGCGACGGTCGATGCCTTCCTTCAAAACAAGACGGTCAACGACAATCTCGATCTTGTGGTTCTCGTACTTGGCAAGGCGCTCGTCACGCTTCAGGAACTCGTCGATGTCGACGGTCTCACCATCGATGCGGGCACGCACGTATCCCTGCCCGGAGAGCTCTTCGAGCAGCGTGTCGTACTCACCCTTGCGACCACGAACGACAGGCGCCAGCACTTGGAAACGCATGCCTTCGTCCATTGCCATGATGCGGTCGACGATCTGCTGTGGCGTCTGGCGCTGTAGCCGGGTGCCGTCATTTGGGCAGTGCTGGACGCCGATGCGGGCATAGAGCAGCCGGAGGGCGTTATAGACCTCGGTGATCGTGCCGACGGTGGAACGCGGGTTACGTGAGCCCGACTTCTGATCGATCGAAATCGCCGGCGACAGCCCTTCAATCATGTCGACGTCAGGCGGATCCATCTGGCCCAGGAACTGCCGGGCGTACGCGCTCAGCGACTCGACGTAGCGGCGCTGCCCTTCGGCGTAGATCGTGTCGAACGCAAGTGATGACTTGCCCGATCCAGAAATGCCGGTGAAAACCACGAGTTTGTTGCGCGGCATCTCGACGTTGACGTTTTTAAGATTGTGCTCGCGCGCTCCACGAACGATGATCTTCGGTTCGTCATTCGACGACTGGCGGCGGCGGCGGGGGGCGGCGGCCTGGGCTGCGGTCGACTTTTTCGCAGCTGACTTCTTGGCGGGGGCGGACGTACTTTCAGCCATCAATGAACAACGCTATCGCCCAAAACCGAGGCCGAACAAGTGTTCAGTACCACACGCGGCGACAGCGACGGGGCGGGCACCGACTTCGAGGACATGCTGGAGCGTCGTGGGCGGCAAGCGAGTTCCGAGGAAGGCTCCACCGACACACGTGGGCGTCAAACTCTTCGAGGCTGTGGATTGCCCACATTGTATGAGCGTCGAGCCAGCGAGATGGAACGCTCAGCGCCGGCCACGACGCTGGCGCTCACAGAGTTGCGAAAGGGGCCTGACCCCATGCGTACTTATCCGGCGTACTTATCCGGCGTCGGTGAGTTCTCGACTGAGCTCGCGGATCTCGTCACGAAGTTTCGCGGCGTACTCGAACTTGAGTTCGGCCGAGGCTTCTTGCATTTCGGCCTCGAGCGTTTGGATGAGTCGCTGGAGCTCTTGCTGCGGCAGGTTCTTGAGTTCCTGCTGCACCTTGTCGCGTTCGCGCTGGCGACGTTTATCCATGCCCGGCACCGGAGTCCGCGAGTCGGGGCGCAACATCGACAGAATGTCGCCCACGGCCTTGCGGATCGTCTTTGGATCGATGCCGTGTTCTTCGTTGTAGGCCAACTGCATTTTGCGGCGACGCTGTGTTTCGTCGATCGCCTTCGTCATCGAGTTGGTCACGCGGTCGGCGTACATGACGACCTCGCCCGACACGTTTCGTGCAGCACGACCCATCATCTGGATCAGCGCCGTTTCGGACCGCAGGAAGCCTTCTTTGTCGGCGTCGAGGATGCAGATCAGCGACACCTCGGGAAGGTCCAGGCCCTCACGCAGCAGGTTGATGCCGATCAACACGTCGAACTCGCCGAGGCGCAGGGCACGGATGATCTCGATCCGTTGGATCGTGTCGATGTTGCTGTGTAGATACCTGACCTTCATGCCCTGCTCAAGCAGATAGTCAGTGAGATCCTCAGCCATCTTCTTCGTGAGTGTCGTGACCAAAACGCGCTCGTTGTTCGCGACGCGGCCCTCGACCATTTCCATCAGATCATCGATCTGGCCCTTGGTCGGCTTGATGGTCACTTCCGGGTCGACGAGGCCAGTCGGACGGATGATCTGCTCGACGACCTTGGTCGACACGCGCAACTCATAGGGGCTCGGTGTCGCCGAGAGGAAGATGCACTGGTTGACGCGTCCGAGGACCTCTTCGAAGGTGAGCGGTCGGTTGTCGCGCGCCGACGGCAGACGGAAGCCGTGCTCGACCAGCATGTCTTTTCGACTGCGGTCACCCGCGAACTGGCCATGCAGCTGCGGCACTGCAACGTGGCTCTCGTCGACCACAAGGAGGTAGTCGTCCGGGAAGTAGTCGAGCAGGGTGAACGGCGGTTCGCCATACTCGCGGCCGTCGATGTGCATCGAGTAGTTCTCGATGCCGTTGCAGTACCCGAGCTCGCTCATCATCTCGAGGTCGTACGACGTGCGCATCCGGAGGCGCTGTGCTTCGAGGAGCTTGTCTTGCTCTTCGAACTCTTTCAGCCGAACCTGCAGTTCGTGTTCGATTTGGCCCATTGCTCGGGTCATCCGCTCGTTGCCGGTGACGTAGTGAGTTGCGGGGAACACGTGGGCGCGTTCGAGTTCGCGGAGGTTCTCACCGGTGAGCGGGTCGATCATCGTGATGCGGTCAACAGTGTCGCCGAACATCTCGATGCGCAGCACGTTCTCTTCGTAGGCCGGATGCACTTCGATCGTGTCGCCGCGCACGCGGAAATTTCCGCGCCCCAGCGTCATGTCGTTGCGGTCGTATTGCATGTCGACGAGACGGCGCAGGATATTGCGCATGTCGTAGTCGACGCCAACGCTCAGGTCGAGCAGATTGCCCTTGTACTCCTCGGGGTTACCCATGCCGTAGATGCAAGACACCGACGCGACGACGATGACGTCTTTGCGAGTGAGGAGTGCAGCCGTAGTGGAATGACGCAGACGCTCGATGTCGTCGTTGACCGAGCTGTCCTTCTCGATGAACGTGTCGCTGCTCGGGATGTACGCCTCGGGCTGGTAGTAGTCGTAGTAAGAGACGAAGTACTCGACTCGGTTGTGTGGGAAGAACTCGCGCATCTCCTGCGCCAGCTGCGCAGCGAGCGATTTGTTGGGCGCCAAAATCAGCGTCGGTCGCTGTGTTTGCTCGATGGTCCAGGCAATGGTCGCCGACTTGCCGGAACCGGTGATGCCAAGCAGCGTCTGGAATCGCTCCCCTGCTTCGATGCCTTCGGACAGCGCCTTGATTGCTTCGGGCTGCGCACCAGCCGGGTCCCAATCGGAGACGACCTGAAACTTGTTCTCGTTGCCGGTGTCGTAGTTGGAGAACGAACTCGAAGCGGCGATCAGCGCCTGCTCGGGTGATTGGTCAGGCACAGCAGCATCGGGGGTGATGACGGCCGCGGCCCCTGCTTGCTGGCCAGTTTCCTGATCGGTGTCGGTCACGAAACCAGTCTACGATAACGAACGAACGTTCGCATCTGCTGCGTCGGTCGCGTCGGTCGCCAACTTGACCCGCAGTGTGGCAATTGCGTAGCCGTCCATTTCAATCACGGTGAACTCGCCAACTTCGGTGTGAATGCTGTCGCCAGCCGACGGGATCTCATCAAGAGCGCCAATCACGTAGCCAGCAACGGTGTGCCAGTCGCCTTCGGGCAGGGCAACGCCTGTGCACTCTTCGAACTGGTCAGGCCGCAGCGTGCCGTTGATCTCGAAGCTGCCGTCAGCGTGCTGCACGCAGTCGCCGAGGCGGTCGTCGGACTCGTCGTCGAAGTCACCAATCAGTTCTTCGAACACGTCTTCGAGGGTGACCAAACCAACAACGGTGCCGTGCTCGTCGACAGCCACAGAGATGTGCTTGCGCTCGCTACGCATCTCGACGAGCAGATCTTCGAGTCGGTGATGATCAGGGGTAACCATCAGGGGTCGCACGAGGGAACGAGCGAGCCTGGTCTCCCATTCGGCGCTCTCCAGGCGGAGCAGGTCTTTCGCGTGGATGAAGCCGAGGCAGTGGTCGAGATTGTCTTCGTGGATGACAATGCGGGTCCGACCCGTACGGTGCGCCTCGGCAGCCACTTCCGCAGCTGTGGCGTCGCCGGGCATCGAGATGATGTCACGCCGCACCGTCATCGCGTCGGAGGCAGTAAGGCCTGACAGCTCGAGCGAGCGGGTCAGCAGCTGATGATCTTCGGCATCGATATCGCCGTGGCCAGCCGACTCGTCGAGCAGGAGGATGAGGTCAGCTGGAGAATGCGCCATCGCACGTTCGTCCTGTGGCTCTACGCCGACCAGACGGACCACGATGTTGGCGAGCGAGTTGAGGAACCAGATGATTGGTTGGAATACGCGGACGAAGGCACGGAACGGGCGGGCGAGAAGGAGTGAAGACCTCTCCGGATCCGAGATCGCCCATGATTTCGGTGCCATCTCACCGACCACCATGTGCAGAAACACCACCAAGGACAGCCCAATCGTGAAGCCGATGATGTGGAGCGCCGTCTCGGAGATATCAATGAACGATCCGATAGCGCCTTCAATCAGATGGGCAATTGCCGGCTCTGCTACGGCACCGAGACCAAGCGAACACATGGTGATGCCGAGCTGGGCGCCAGCGAGCATCAGGGTCAGTTCACGAATGCCAGCGAGTGCGGAAACGGCTCGCTTGTTGCCGTCAGCAGCAAGCTGCTCGATACGCGAACGGCGGGCCGCAAGCAAGGCGAATTCAGCCGCAACAAAGAATGCATTGAGAGCCAGCAGTAAGAAAGCAATGCCAAGGGCCCCCCACTCGACGGTGAATCCGGCCTCGGCAGCCTGTGCTGCGATCATGAGTCGCCCTCACCCACAGAGTCAGGTTCTGCCTGCTGATCCGACACGGCGCCGCCATCGTCATTTACGATCCCCGAGTCAGGGTCGAGGCGGAGCAAGATCTGGGTGATCGCGAACTCTTCAATTTCGAGTACTTCGATCTGCATCCCATCGACGACAACCGAGTCGCCGACCTCAGCGATGCGTTCGAGCCGATCGAGCACAAGGCCTGCCACCGTGTCGTACTCACCGTCCGGAATTTTGAAGCCGGTGTATCGGTCGATCTCGTCGGGTCGAGACGTCGCCGAAACCGACCAGACGCCCGGCTCGACTTCGAGGTACTCATCAGGATCTGCAGGGTCGTATTCGTCTTCGATCTCACCGACGAGTTCTTCGACGAGGTCTTCGAGGGTCACCACCCCGGCGGGTGCGCCGTACTCGTCAATCACGACTGCCATCTCAGTCGAGTGCGACCGCAACTCAGCCAACACCACGTTGAGCCCGGCTGCTTCGGGCACAACCAGCACCTCATGCAACAGGTCATCGATCGGCGTGGTTTCGTACAGAGCACGCGGTATTCCAAGCAAATCTTTGGCATGAACGAGCCCGGTGACCTTGGCGTTTTCGTCGACCACGGGAAATCGGGAGTGGCGCGAGGTCATCAGGCCGTGCAGGTCGGCAGCTGTGGCGCCTGCGTTGATGGTGACCACGCGGTTCCATGCAACCATCGCGTCAGATGCCTCGAGGTCGCCGAAGTCGATGGCACGCTCGAGCAACGACGCTTGCGACGAAGTGAGCTGTCCACCTTGAGCTGAGGAATCGACGATGAAATCAAACTCGTCGGTCGAGACCGAGCCGTGCAGTTCTTCGACGGGTTCGATCCCGAGGCGACGAAGGAGTCGATTCGCTGCACCGTCGAACAATTTGATCAGCGGACTTGCCACCTTCATGAACACCAGGGTCGATCCGGCAAGGCTCCGTGCCACAGGTTCAGGCTTGGCAATCGCGAGGTTCTTGGGAGCAAGCTCACCGAACACCATCTGGGCAACGGTCGCAAATACGAACGCCAAAGCGATCCCGAGGCCGACTCGCGCCGACTCGCCGATTCCAACTGCTTCGAGTAGCGGCCGGAGCGCACCTGCCAGAACCGGCTCGGCGATGAAACCAAGCACCAGCGACGTGACCGTGATGCCGAGTTGCGCTCCGGAGAGCATGAAGCTCAGGCGCTTGTGTACCTGGATTGCCCGCTTGGACTTGCGGTCGCCACCATCGGCAGCTTCGACAAACTTCGCACGCCGAGACGCGACAAACGCAAACTCAGCTGCGACAAAGTACCCGTTCGCAGCGATCAAGATCGCAACGCCCACGAGCCCGAGAGCAATCTCCATTAGCGCAGTAAGCCCGGACTGGGAGGGTGCTGGACAGCAAATGTGCGGCTGCCCAGGCAGGGTTCGTGTTCATCGGACATGGAGATAGCGATGTTATCTACTTTTCAACGCCACCACGCCGCATCATCGCCGCATCATCGCCGCATCATTGACTCGAACGGCACTCGGTCGATTGCGGTCGAGCCAACTATGTTGGCTCCATGACCAACTTCCATGATCTCAAAATGACGTCCATCACCGGTGAGCAGGTGGGCTTCGACCAGTTCAAGGGCAACCTTGCGCTGGTCGTCAACGTCGCCAGCGCTTGAGGCCTCACGCCTCAGTACGCAGGTCTGCGTGCGCTTCACAATGAAAACGACGACGTCGTCGTGCTCGGATTTCCGTGCAACCAGTTCGCGAACCAAGAGCCCGGCACCGACGCTGAGATCTTCGAATTCGCAACCTCGAAGTTCGATGTGAGCTTCCCCATGTTCTCCAAGATCGAAGTGAACGGCGACGGCGCCGCTCCCCTCTATCAGATGCTCAAGGACGCCCAACCTGGCGAAGGCGAGACCGCTGACGTCGCCTGGAACTTCGAGAAATTCCTCGTCGACAAGGCCGGCAACGTGGTCAAGCGGTATGCACCGCCGACCACCCCAGAAGACATCGCGGCAGATCTCGACCAGTTCCGCTAATCCACTGACACTGATCAACGGCGGCGTTCCACCTCGATGGCGCGCCGCCGTTATCGCGTCAGGGCACTCGCGTCAGCGCTCTCGCGCTTCCAGCAAATCGATGACAGGGATGTCCGGATCGGGCGTTGATGCGCGATACCGCTCGACCTGTTCGATGCTGAACGCTGCGAAGGCAGCATCGACTTGATCCCAATACGTGCGGCGAATGCCGGCGGTGCCATTGTCCCGTGCGGTTTCGTAGGCCTCGATCGAGGTGGGACGTGGAACGTAGGTGTAGATAACACCGTCGACTGTGCCGCCGTCGTCGTCGAGCACGGTGATGAGATCAGTGACATCAACTCGGTCGTAGTTGCGTTCACGTCGGTCAAGATTCCCGAGCTCGCCGCCTGCTACAGAAGCCACCACTCCATTGACTGTTTCGTGGGCTGACTCGACGACACCGAGCGCCACGATCGTGCCGTCGTCGATGTCAGTACCGTCCTCGCGCTTCCACTGCCCAACGAAATGCATGACCCCGTAGTTCCAACGGCGGCCGTAGCCCGCCAGGTCGGCCTGGAAGAAGTCGACCTTGTGGACAGCAACTCGGCCAATCGTGCGGGCCATCGACTCTGGACCGACGAGCGATCCATACCCGAAGATCCAGACGGTCTCGCCGGAGCGATCGATCTCGCCGGCCGGCTCCTCGGCCGGTTCCCCCGGGAGCTTCACCGTCGTTGCCGGCAACTCGATCAATTCGTCCCACAGCCGGTCGACGGCGGCAACCAGGTCGACGAGGTCGCCGGTGTTGTCGATCACGTGCGTGGCAATCTTCAACCGTTCCTCGCGGTCCATTTGGCTGCTCACTCGATTACGCGCGTCGGCTTCGTCCATTCCGCGCTGTTCGACCACGCGTTGCACTGCGAGTTCGTACGGAATATCGACGACGATCGTCGCGGCGAGGCCGTGACGCGGGTTCTCGCCAAGAAGTGGGAAGTCGAGCACGACCAGCCGATCGGTATCGGCATTCTCGTCGATCTGGCGTTGGACCTCCGCCTGCATCGCTGGATGCACGATGCTGTTGAGGTCTTTCAGCGCTTGTTTGTCACTGAACACGATCTCCGCGACTGCTGCACGGTTCAACGTCCCGTCGTCGTTGATGACGTGCCCACCGAAACGCTCGGCCATTGCCGCCAGCACTGGCGTTCCAGGGTCTTGCAACTCCCGCGCGATCTTGTCGGCGTCAACGATCGCCGCGCCTCGCTCTGCGAACAGCTTCGACACTGTCGACTTGCCCGCTCCGATTCCACCTGTCAGTCCAACGACGATCACAACGACATGGTGCCAGCCGCCGCCGCCTCAGACCAATCCGTCACTGCCACTTCGGCTGATGATCATGAAAACGAACGATGCCCGACTCATGCGAGCCGGGCATCATTCACTTCAGATTTGCTGCGCCGGAGCGCACCAGATCACTCGGTTGCGGGAGCCTCTTCGGCTGCTGCCTCTTCGGCTGCTGCCTCAGCAGGTGCTTCAGCGGGTGCTTCGTCTTCGACCGGGGTTGCGCCGCCTGCAGCTGCCAGAGCTGCAGCCACTTCGCCTGCAACGGTAGGAGCGTCGGTCGGAGCGCCGGTCGGAGCTTCGGTGCCTTCGCCCTCGCCACCTTCGCCGTAGTACTCGCTCCATGCGGCTTCGGCCTCAGCCGATGCCTCACCCTGGACGTAGTTGCCCTCGGTGTCGACCTCGAAGTGCTCACGGTACTCGGCAGCAAGCTCGCCACCTTCGGCGGCTTGCTTGATCGAGAGGCTGATGCGGCGACGTGCAAGATCGAGATCGATGATCTTGACCCACAGCTCTTCGCCCGGCGTGACGACCTGCTCAGGGCTGTCGACGTGGTGTGCCGACATCTCCGAGATGTGTACGAGGCCTTCGATGCCATCGCCGACCTGAACGAATGCACCGAACTGCACCAGCTTGGTGACTCGGCCGTAGACGAGCTGGCCAACCTGGTGGCCCTCGGCGAATTCTTGCCAAGGATCCTGCTGCGTTGCCTTCAGCGAGAGGCTGATGCGCTCGCGGCTGAAGTCGACATCGAGGACCTGCACCTTGACCGGGTCGCCAACAGTGACGACGGAGCCGGGGTGATCGACGTGCTTCCAAGAAAGCTCGGACACGTGGATGAGCCCGTCCATGCCGCCGAGATCGACGAATGCACCGAACGAGACCACCGAGGACACGGTGCCCTCGCGAATCTCGCCAACCTTGAGGTTGGTGAGGAACTGGTCGCGGGTCTCTTTCTGGTTCTCTTCGAGGTATGCCCGACGAGAGAGGACGACGTTGTTGCGGTTCTTG
>JBLIKS010000057.1:0-12206 GCA_047635555.1 Candidatus Azotimanducaceae bacterium | reverse complement strand
ACCTCGATGCCCGAGATCCTGCTCGTGATGTGTTGCGATAAGTAAGGTATGGACGTGGATACGGCGGGTCGATCGAGCCCGGCGCTTGGCCGAGACGCCAGCACAGACGAGTCACAGTTCTTCGTAGAACGCCGCGGCCGCATACCGGCGCTCGATGGTCTTCGCGGCGTTGCTGTCTTCGTCGTCGTCATGTTGCATCTCGGCATGTTGCGGCCGACGTGGCCGCTCTCGTTTCTGGCCGAAGGCGGGGTCTTTCGGGGCGGATTCTTGGGTGTTGACGTGTTCTTCGTGCTCAGTGGATTTCTGATCACCGACCTCTTGCTGCGCGAACAGCAGCAGACAGGAAAAGTCAACTTTGCCTTGTTCTGGCGCGCCCGGGCATTCCGACTGCTGCCCCCACTTGCGCTCTACCTGATCGCAGTCATCCCCTACACGATGTCCTCCGGATACTCGGTGACAGGGACACCTCAGGCGATGGTCAAGAGCGTCGTCGGCGTGCTGATGTTCGCGACCAACTGGGCCGGTCTCGCCGGGCCGTACTTCCTCGAAGAACTCGGTCACCTCTGGTCGCTAGCGATTGAAGAGCAGTTCTACGTGCTCTGGCCGTTCGTGGTCCTCTTCGTCATTCCGTTGCGACGGCGACCCGCGTTCGTGGCGAGTGCCCTCTTCAGCGTCATCGTTGCGGTAGGTGTGTGGCGAGCCATCCGGTTTGAGTCCGATGGATGGTTGACGACTTACTTGCGCACAGACACTCGAGTCGACGGCCTCCTCGTCGGCGCGCTCGTGGCGTCCCTGCATGCGCGCGGCATACGAGTCGATCGATTCCCTCTGCTGATTCCCGGGGCGTCGGTCGCCGCCGTCCTTCTTCTCATCACTGCGTTGTTCGGCCCAGACGCAGAGGCTTTCTGGTACTACCGCGGCGGGTTCACGCTCGTCGCGCTCGGTACGGCGTTGATCGTTGCTGTGTTGATCAGTGAAGACGTGCAACAGCGCCGCCCGCGGCTCGTCCGGTGTCTCGAATGGCGTCCGCTGCGCGCGTTGGGCATCGTCTCATACGGTTTGTACCTGTGGCATTTGGCGGTGTTCGTTGCCTTCCGGCGCCTGGGTGCCGAATGGAACGGCATCGTTCGGGCCATCGCCGCTCTGGCGGTGACCGCTGCGGTGGTCGCGGCTTCGTGGTATCTCGTCGAGGTCCCAGTCCAGCGGTTGCGGCACCGGCTCGACAGTCGTCAGGCTGACCAAATGTCCGCTGCGGGAGCGGGGCATCTGCGTCGTCCGGGCCGGTGGTCGCCGATAGCGCTGACCGGACTCGCAATCGGCGCCTCGGTACTCGCAATCGCTGGACTCTTGGGGCGGCTGACGCCTGCATCGGCGTACATCGGACAATCGCAACGATTCTTCGACCTCCGCGCAAACTCGTTCCTCAATCTGGCCAACGTTCCGCCGCGAGCAACCCTGCTCGCCGAAATGGTCGCATCGGGAAGTGAAACGGCAACCTTCAACACAGCCAACCTCGTGCCGTCGATCGTGCGCATCCCATTCATTGTCTTAAATGGGAGTCACCCGACGAATGCCAGCGCCCTCTCGATGGCCGCTGCTTGGCTCCTCACGGCCATATCGATTGGGTCGGTTACGCGAACTGTTGCTCGCAGACTCGAAACTCAAAGCCAGCTTCCATCGGTGCTTGGCGCTGGGGCGGCAATCGGATTGGCCGGTGGAATCGTTGCGATCTCGCCGAGCTCGCTGGCCGAATCGTGGGCCTGGATTGGCGCGCCTGTTGTGTTCGCGATTGCCGCAGCCCTCGCGTTTGCCGAACGAACAAGCGCCGGTCGCGGCTTCACCCTCGTCGGAGCTGGCGTACTCGCAGCGCTCACTCATCCGATCGTCGGCGGCCTGGTGGCCGGTGCGGTTGCGATTGCCTGCGTCGTGGGCCTGACCAACCGCGATAACACGTCGCCACGTCAATCTCGCTTCGCCGTCGTCGGGGTCCTGAGCGTCACACTGGGCGCTCTACTCGCTGCCACGCTCGGGCCATTGGAGCGTGGCCCAGTCCAGCTGTCGCAGCCAGACGTCGCGATCGGATGGAATCTGCCGCTGGTGGCGCCTGAAAATGCCATCTTCGTGCGCGGGTCGTGCGCTGAGTTGTTCGCGACGGGGCCCGATGCCTCGGCGCCATGGGACAGCGCCTACTACGAGTGGCTCAAGCTCACCGTCTTGGTTCCCGAGCTTTCGAAAGCCCACGCTCCTATCGCCATTGCCTCACTTGCCGGAGAGGTACCTGTCGTTGTTTCACTTGCGAGCGACGGCCGCGGCCGGATCCGTTTTGAAGTGTCCGAGGGTTCCGACGTGATTGCATCCGGGAGGTGGACAATCGGTCTCGACGGGCTCCGGATGCCGTTGACCGTGCGTCGCGATGGAGCCAACATCGTGGTCGTCGCAAACGGTGAAGAACTGGCACGTCTTGCTGTCGTCGAAGCCGAGAGCGGGATCGTTCGTGCGCCCACGGTGATCTTGAATGATGTTGCAGAAGAACTCGGTGCCAGCGTGCAGATCGATGAACCAGAACCCCGCGCTGAGTCGTGCGGTTCGGTCCTCGACGCAGCGGTGCAGTCGGCGTCGATCGTGCATGAGCTCCCAGCGTCGGCTGGATTCGGTGACATGGCGATCGTCGGAGCCTGCGACGCGCTCTACGTTGCAAGCGACCGGGCCAAGGGCGCGTGGGACCTGTTCGAGGCCCAGCCGCTCGAGTTCGACATCACCTATCCACGCCGCCCCATGTCGGCAGCGCGTCGTGAGCTCGCTCGATCGAATGCCCCGATACCGACCATCGTCTCGGTTGAATCCGACGGTGACGGCCGGGTGCGGTACAGGTTCAGCGTCGATTTTGTGGGTGCGAGCAGTGCATGGCTTAATGTCACCGCTGCCGAGACACACCGCGTCCGGCTCGACTTCCAAGGTCCCGCGGGCTCATTCACACTCACGGTAGACGGGGTGACGATCGGCAACATCCCGGCCTTGGCTGGATCTGAGGCCGACGAGACCATGATGCGATTCACGCCTGTCGAACAGGACGCTGACTCCAAACTCGAAGCGACGGTGCAAACACTCGCTCAGTTCCCGACCCCGACCTGCGTGAATGCCATCGACGAGATGGCACCAATGGCGGTCGATGGCTGGACCGACGTGCCAGTGGAGGCTTCCTCTGAACGCCTCCTCGTCGTCGGTGACTGCGCCGGAGTGGTCGCCCTCGATTCAATTCTCTCCGACGATGGCACGGCCCAGCGCTCGCGTGTTCTCGGCATCGCCGATGTGACCTTCGAGGTCATGGCGCGACCGGGCGTTCCAGAGCCAGGCGCTCGATCGTCCCAACGCATCGAGGTCGTCCGACTCGACGACGAGCCCTTGACGCATATCCTTGTCGAAGTCGATGGAGCATTGGGGATGCGCATCGTTGGCGCAGTCCCATTCCTCGAGGACGTTTCCGATTGGTTCGACCTGTCGTCAGGTCCAATCACGGTGCGACTGCATGCCGACCTCGATCAGCGAGTGTGGCGTGTCATCGTGAACACCGAATTGGTCGCGACGCTGCCACTCACCGACGATCCAGAACGCCTGGCAGCGGAGCCAACGGCTGCGCCGGTCGAGGTCGGAAACATCGGCATGCCCCGACCGATCGAACAGAGCCCGACCGCGCCGGTGACCGTCACCGCAATCACGCCGGACGAGACGACACTCAGCGCGTGGTGCGAACTCCTCGTTCGATAATCGGCAACAGGGGCGGTCCCAGACCTCAGACCGCTGAGAGAAGGTCGGCACACAGGGGCGGGACTTCCGTCACCAGCCGTGTGACTCTGAACCCGCTGGAGGCTGCAACCCCGTCCGACACATCGCGCACTCTGACCAATGTTGGCAGGCTGTAGAAGTCCCCGGCGTGGCTCGACAGAGGAACGCTGTCGAAGGTGCTCAGTGGCCCTTCGACGCTGTAGCTCGCGTTGCGAGTGTCGACGGTAATCGTCAAATAAAACTGCAGGTTCGGAGGCGCATGAAACTCGGGCCCGACTGACCGGAATTCGCCAACGCCTTGAACGACCCGGTACAGATCCTCTCCCACTTGTTCGAGCACGACATCTCTGTCCTCGATGCCATCGAAAGAAAGCAACAGGATGCTGTCCCTTAACGCAACCCCCGTTGGCTCATCGAGTCGTTGAACCGCTTCGATTTCGAGGACGACATCACGTACCTCGACCGGCGCCCACGGCTGATAGCGATCCCCCGTTGACAGGTACAAAGCATCACAATCACCAACGATATGGAGTTCGTCGGCGCCCGCATCATCGGGGAGGTCGTCTGCCTGTTTCACGAAACGATCGAGTGGATTGCCGGTCAATTCGCTCAGGCGATGCTGCACGATGACATAGTTGCGTAGCGGTGTGCCTCCCGCCTCGATTCGTTCGCTCTGCAGGGACACCGCAGTGTTCGCAGCAACGCTGAACATCACGACAATGGCACTCACCACAACAACTGTGCGGCGCAGTACGGGGCGCGCTGCATCGACCCGGCCGAGCAGGACGACTGCTCCGACGCCACCCGCCATCACCAGAACCGGGAAGAACTCGGCGGTGTATCGATGCGCGACGTACCCGTAAAACATGACGCCACCGGTGATACCCAGGGCGGCAAAAATTGGGAACCGTAGCCACCGCAGCCGCTCCTCAGCCCGGCGAGCGAATGCAACCACAATCCCGGTGATACTGAGCACGAAGAGCCCCGGCATGAAGGACGTGACGCTTCCGGTCCGGTAGGTCTGGTCGAGGAACGCGCCGTTGTACGCTCGGGCGGGCTCGGCCGGAAGCGTGATGTACGGAAAGATCGTCATGAAGCGGATACCGTCGGGTCGGAGGTAGTTGACGAGGCCGGTGGTGAAGAACCTCAGGTTGACCAGGCCTCCGCCGTTGGCTGCGAGCGCATCGCGGCGATGTTCGCTGAGCTGGGTCCACACCTGCTTATCGAGCGGAAACAACCAAGGATGCCGAAACTTCGCGTAGTTGACCGAAGCGCCAGCGATCAGTGGGACTGCGCCAGCCAGAGCAGCGGCCCACCACCATTTACGGGCGGTTGGCCCTCGCCGACCAAGCGCAAACCACGCAGCGACCATCAGGATCGTGATTGCGCACGCCCAGCCGCTCGTGGTTCTCGACAGGATCGCGACCATGGCCCAGCAGCCTGTAGCGAGAGCCCGTCGCGGGCCGGGTTGTTCGATCAGCCCGGTGAGGCTGTAGACGGTTCCAATCGCTCCTGCGATCCCCCATGCATAGGCCTCGTGATAGACCCACGGCAACGCCGCGACGAACGTAACGATCGACCCGCCGCACGACATGAGCATGAATGCGCCATAACCCCAATTTTCGAGACGGCCGAGGCGAACGTTCGGACGCAAAATCGAACGAAGCCGCCACAGGAGCATCGCGGTGAGGGTCGCCGTAATCAGCCAAGCAATGAGGATCGCGGGAGCAGTGAGATTTCCGTCGAGGCCGGTTCCGCCGACCCACAAAAACGGGAGGCGGATCAACGAGGGAAACGGAGGGAAGTAGATGTAGTCGCGCCCCCCAACAACGAACGCCTCGAATGCGAGCGACCCTTGCGGGACCTGGAGCCGCCCGTCTAGGAAAGCACGCGCCTGCAGGTCATAGAAGTTCGAGAAGTAGCCGTTCGGCGACGCAGTTCGGAGGGGTGCGATCCCAAAATCCCACAAGACGAGGATGAAGGGAATGAACGCAAGGAACCCGCCCACGACGACCGACCGAATAAATCTGCGACGATCGCTGGCAGCGTGTTCAAGATCTGAGTCGACGGTGTGAACGCCGGTTTCAGCGGCGGGGGTGTGGCCCCGGCTATTCGTTGACTCTTCGTTCGTCTTGTCCACTTCCAGTGACACTACTATGACAGTATCCACTCAGGCCGCAACGGTGATTGCCTGCAGAGCGTAAGACTCGGGCAGACTCAGTAGATGGCGGCGGACAATTCGCTGGGCAACCAGTTCAACAAGCAGTACCAAGACACCATCGACCTCGTGAAGTCGCGGGCGATTTGGCGAATTGGCGAGAAGCTCAGCGAGGGCGAAGCGTTTCGCTGCAACTGCCCGAAGTGCCGCTTCGAGAGCCTGCACCAACGGTTCGACATTTCCCGCCATCGCCTCTTGTTTGGCAAGTCGATCCGCGAGGTTGAGACGCCGCGACCAATGCTGCGTTGTCGACGCTGCGGCGAGCAACGCCATCTGCGTGACGTCGGCGAACTCGTGGTCCCATCGACCATCGCGCTGGCCAACGAAGTCCGAGCTCAGGCCGAATCGATTGCCAAGCAGACCACACCGCTGAGTGCGCCAAGCAACGAGCTCCTCGCCGCCATCGCCCTGTTCAATGAAGAGGCCAGCGGCCCCGTCCGACTCATTGTGTTCACAGGCGTCGTGGAAACAATCGGATCCCCGCACGACGAACTCTTGAGAGCAGCCGGCAAGGCGCTGTTCCTCAACGGGGACCAGATCTCAGGCGCACTCAACCCATCGAGCTGAGCGTCATTCGAGCGTGGCGGCGTGGGCCACTGCGTCGTCGAAGCTGACCTGTTCAAGCAGCAACTTGCGCATCGGCATCACCCAGCGCGGGGCATTGAGGCCGAAGGCCCCATGAAGTTTTCCGTTGCGTCCGTACAGCGCAAGCAGTTTGCCGTCGGCCACCGAACCGGCACCGACGACAACCTCATCATCCGGCGCCGATCGGCCAAGAAACTGGATGCGTTGGTCGAGCTGGTCGCTCCAGAAAAACGGAACCGGTGCATACGGCTCGGCGTCCTCGCTCCCCGCACCACCAGCAACGGCGAGGAGGTTGCTGGCTGCCAGCGCACCCTGTTCGGCGGCATTGGTCCAGTGCTCGACACGCATCTCCTCGTCGAACAGTGGGTTCGGCCAACGGGCCACGTCGCCTGCGGCATAGATGCCTGGGGCTGCACGAAGCGTCTGATCGCACACGATGCCGTCGCGTAGTTCGAGTCCGCTGTCGTCCAGCCACTGCGTTGCCGGTACGACACCGATGCCAACGACGACGACGTCGGCAGCGAGTTCTGCGCCGTCGACGCGGACGCCTGTCGCGGTCAGCCCGTCGACTGTCACGCCACATCGAACGTCGATCCCGCGGGCCCGATGGATATCGGCAATTGCGGCACCCATGTCGGCACCGAGACCGCGGATCAGCGGAGCAGATCCACCTTCGAGAACAATGACTTCGTTATCGAGCTGTCGGGCGATCGCTGCCACTTCAAGGCCAATAAAGCCAGCGCCGATCACCACGACCCGCTTGGCGCCTTCGGCAATCTGCCGACGAACACCGAGCGCATCGTCAAGTGTTCGCAACACATGGACATGTTGGTGGCGGCCTTGTTCAGGCAGGCGCCGCGGCGTTGCTCCGGTGGCAATAATCAGCCCGTCGAAGTCGAGCGAGTTTCCGTCGGTCAGGTCGATCTGCTGGTCGGCCACACGGAGTCGTGACGCGGCGACACCAAACTTCCATTCGACGTCGAGATCGTCGAACGAGTCGGGTTGCCGCAGTTGGATCCGGTCAGGCTCCCATTCGCCTAACAGCAACTTCTTCGAAAGCGGCGGCCGGTCATACGGTCGATGCAGCTCGGCACCGACGACCGTCACCGACCCGGTGAAGCCTTTCTGGCGCAGCGTCTCGGCAGCACGCAGACCGGCCAACGATGCCCCGACAACAACAACACGTTCGAGCGATTCAGTCACATGAACAAACTAGGAGAACGCTGACGTCGGCGTTCACCCCGCAGCTTGATCTCTCGCGTTGCTACGGTCCGGGGCGTGAGTATCCCGACACCTGATGAGGTCAACGACATGGTCGCCGCACAGTTCCCCGGAACCGGGCGAACGTGCATGGAAATCAGCTCAACCCACGCGCTGACCCAGTCGGTCGTCCAACCCGAGAACCTGCGCCCCGGAGGGTTCATTTCCGGGCCGACACAGTTTGGCCTCGCCGACGCAGCACTCTGGTATCTCGTGTTCGGAGCGATCGGCCGAATCGAGCCAATGGCAATGACCTCCGAACTCTCGATGCGCTACCTCCGCCCAGCACAGGGCAGCATCCTCTGGGCGAAGGCGACACTCGAAAAGGCGGGCCGACGCAATGTTGTCGGCACGGTCCATCTGTGGACCGACGACAACATCGACAGGGTCACCGCGACGGCACAGGGCACCTATGCCCTGCCAATGTGAGCAGCTGATGCCCGAACTCCACCGCTTCCATCTCGCCATGCCGGTCCACGACCTCGCCGCAGCCCGTTCGTTCTATGGCAAACTTCTCGGCTGTCCCGAGGGCCGCGCGTCCGATCACTGGGTCGACTTCGACTTATTCGGCCACCAGTTCGTCGCGCACCTGTCGGAGACCGCCATCGAACGAATCACCAACAACGTCGATGGCGACGCCGTCCCGGTACCGCACTTCGGCGTGCTGCTCACGCCTGATGCATGGCACTCGCTAGCCGAACGCCTCGTTGCTGCCGGCACTGAGTTCGTGATCGAGCCGCACACAAGATTCGCCGGCGAGGTCGGGGAGCAATCGACGATGTTCTTGCTCGATCCGTCAGGCAATGCGCTCGAGTTCAAGGCTTTTGCCGACGACTCGCATGTTTTTGCAAACTGACCGGGCCGCCGGTCGTATTATTGAGGGATGACCACCAGCGCCGAACTGCTTGCCCGGTACCGCCAATCGCTTCCCTCGTTCGTCTCGCCGTACTATGCCGAGCCGATTTCCATCGACAGCGGTGAAGGCAGCTGGGTCTGGGACCTTGAAGGCAACCGCTATCTCGACTGCTTCGGCGGCGTACTGACGACGATGATCGGGCACAACAACCCGGCCGTCACCGCCGCCGTGCAGAAGCAGGCCACCAAGGTGATGCACACGTCAACCCTCTATCTCAGCGAGCCGATGATCGAGCTCGCCGAAAAAATCGCTGCACAGTCCGGCATCCCCGATGCCCGGGTGTTCTTCACTGCTTCAGGCAGCGAAGCAAACGACACGGCGGTGCTGCTCGCCACGAGCTACCGCAAGAGCAATCAGTTCCTCGCGATGCGCAACAGCTACCACGGCAAGTCGTTCACGACGCAGGCAATCACGTCGCACGCATCGTGGAGTTCAACATCGCTCAGCGGCCTGCAGGTCACCTTCGTGCAGGGTGGCTACCGGCTGCGCTCACCGTTCCGTGATCTCGACGACGAGGCCTACACCGCAGCATGCGTCGACGATCTGGTGCAGCTCCTCGATATGACCTCCGCTGGCGATGTCGCCGGGTTGATCGCCGAGCCCATTCAGGGTGTTGGTGGATTCGCCACGCCGCCCGACGGGTTCTTCGGAGCCATGCAGAAAGAGCTGTCGAATCGCGGAATCCTGTTCATCTCTGACGAGGTGCAGACCGGCTGGGGCCGCACCGGCGAACACTTCTGGGGCTACCAGGCACACGACGTCGTGCCTGACATGTTGACCTTCGCCAAGGGCGTCGGCAACGGAATCACCCTCGCTGGCATCGTGGCGCGCGCTGAGATCATGGACACGATCGACGTCTTGCACTTCTCGACCTTCGGTGGCAACCCACTGTCGGCCGCCGCCGGCATCGCCACACTCGATCAGGTCCTCGCCGACGACCTGCAGGGCAATGCCAAGGCGATGGGCGACCGCTTCCATGCCGCCCTGCAACCAATCGTCGACCGCACAACGTGGATCACTGAACTGCGTGGCCGCGGGCTGATGTGGGCCGTCGAGCTCTGCCACGAGGGTGGCATCGAACCAGATCGCGAGCGCACGACGCAATTGTTGGAAGCGTGCAAGACACACGGCCTCCTCGTTGGCAAGGGCGGGCTGTACGGCAACGTGATCCGCATCGCACCAATGCTGAACATCACCGCCGACGAAATCGACGAGTTGATTGCACGCTTCAGCAACGCCATCGATGACGTCGGTTCAGTCACGACGTAATCCGGCTCGCGGTCAGATCCGCGTCAGGTTCGTGTCAGGTTCGTGTCAGGCACGACACTGCATTCATCGGCTTGCTGGCTTCCAAAGATGGTGGGCGGGACGACCTTTCGCCAGTCGGGTGCACCACGCATTGCACGGCCATGGACGGTGACATGCTGGTCAGAGTCACCACCGATGATGCGGCCCGCACTCTCGCCGTGGACACCGTTGGCTCCGATACCGAGCACGGGAAAGGAATTGATTGCCGAGTAGGTCTGCAGGAGCAGCGGCCGTGCGCGGTCGGAGTTGTTCGGCAGCGAACCGTGGACCATGCAGCAGTTGTGCACGGTGACCGACCCGGCAGGGCCTTGCAGCCACGCCATGTCGCTCATTGCGATGGTCGCGACGTCGGCGTCGTTCATCGCCCCACCCCAGGATCCGTCGGAGTTGTAGAGGTCATAGAGCTGGCCGCGGTGACTGCCGGGGAGGACGCCCATTGGCCCCATCTCGTCGTCGACATCATCGAGGTACACGCCAATGGTCAGCGGTGTGAAGTCGGTGTGCGGCCAGAACTGAATGTCTTGGTGCCACTTCACTTCTTCGCCGCCGCCCGACCACTTGTAGTTGAGCTTGCTGTGATGAAAGCGGACGGGCCCGCCCAAAATCCGCATGGCCAATTGCGCGACCGGCCCCTCGAACGCAAGCCGGTTGAAGGTGGGGTGGATGTCGACCGGCGACACAAGCCGACGAAGACGTGGCGCCTCAGCGGTGTGGGTGGCTTCGAGGTCGAACCGACGGTTCGACGCGTCGAGCGAACGGCTCTGTTCGACGAATTCGTCTGACGCAGCACGCAGGTCGGCCATCCAGGCCGCGTCGATAAACGACTCGAGCTGGAGGTAACCGTTGGTGTCGTAGAACTCGAGTTGCTCGTCGGTGACCATGAACGGATCGTACGACGCAGCGGGTCGTTGATCAGTGGCGGGCGCTGCGAGTCAGCGAGTGTCGTGACGGAACGTGATCGACATGCGCGGTCCAATGCCGCGGCGGACTTTCGGAACGCAGTGCTCCCAGTCGTGTTGGCATGCGCCACCCATGACGAAGAGGTCACCGCGGCCGAGATCCCAACTGCGCGACTGGCCGCCACCGCGTGGACGGATTTTTAACGGGCGCGGTTCGCCGACGCTCATGATTGCAACAACCGGGTCGGTGACATGTTTGCGGTGACTGTCGCCATGCCACGCAACCGAGTCGGCGCCGTTGCGGTAGAGGTTGAAGCCGATCGAGTCGAACGGCCGGTGGTAGCGCTCGGTGAGGGTCTGGCGGACATCGTCGAGTACCGGCGTGGGGCCGCCTGCCGGGTAGTCGTCGGCGTGCCACGATGCCGTGAGGCGCGGTTCGCTGACCACCGAGTCATACATCGCAATGCCAGTGCGCTGACGCAGTTCGAGCTTGTCGAGCAGTTCATCAAAGAGCGTGTCGGCGCCGTTCAACCAGCCAGGCGTGTATTCGATCCAGGATTGTTCATCGAGGTCGACGCGCCGAGTCTCGAGGAAGCTCGAGTCGACGTCCGGTTCGCACACCCCGAAAAGCGATCCCTGTAAGAACATGTGTTCGATTCTCGCGGTTGATAAGGACGAATGCAAGGACCTGCTGGGAAGACGGGGGTGAATCGCCACGCGCTGCGCTGCATCATGCCCGTGGCAGAGGTGACCGGCTTGCGCAGTGCCTGGTAGGGACCCCCGCCCGATATCGGCTGGCTGTGTCGGGTGGGTTATCCGCCGATGTGGCTCATTTCGACTTTGGTGACCCCGGTGGTGATCGATGTTCGGCTCTCGGAGTAGCGGTCGCTCCGGTGGGACCAGACACGATTGACGGTTTGGTCGAGAACTTCGTCGTCGGGGCTTTGCCGGAGGATTTGGCGTAGGTCTGTGCCGTTTGCCCCGAACAGGCAGGTGTAGAGCGCGCCGGCGGCGGAAATGCGGGCCCGGGTGCAGTTGCCGCAGAACGGTTGGGTGACCGAGGCGATGATGCCGATCTCTCCCGTGCCGTCCAGATATCGCCAGCGTGTAGCGACCTCGCCTGGGTAGGCGGGTGCGACGGGTTCGATCGGGAATGCTTCGTGCAGGGTTTCGACGATGGTTTGAGCGTCCACGACATCGCTGAGTTCCCAGCCGTTGGTGGCGCCGACATCCATGT